>JBAZPE010000052.1:0-8926 GCA_041648375.1 Burkholderiaceae bacterium
GACCGAAGCGGCGCAATAGACCGTCAGTCACGTCCTGATGACTGATCGTGCCATCGAAGTCGAGCAAAGCCACCCAGTGTGGGCTGTCGGTCACCACCGCAGCAGAATCCACTGGTGCCCATCTGGATTCACTCATGGAATTTCACCCTGACGAGTTGACCGACGTGTAGCCCACTGCCTTCGGGAAGCGGCACGATGGATTCCACCACACGTGTGGCGGCGCGCACTGAACCCTCTCCGAACCCACTGTCGATGTAGGCAGCGCTCACGATCGCGACTTGTGCGTCAACCACCGGACCGTCATTCTGGCCATCCATGACCACCTGCGCGCGCATCCCGGGCTGTACGCGTGGCGCGAAATTGGCCCCGATCTCGGCCCGCACCACAAGGGGTGCGTCGGGAAGCAGCGTCAGCAGTGGGCGAGCGGGTGCCGATTCACCGCCTACGCGCGCATGAATGCGCATCACCACGCCATCGGCCTCGGCCCGCAATACGCGGCGCTCGAATTCCCAGTTGGCCAGGGCCGCGCGCTTCTCGGCCGCCTGCATTACACGCTTGGCGGTTGCCATGCTGGCCTGAAGCGCGCGCAATGACTCGTCGCCGTCAGCCAGGCGTTGAGCCTCCATTCCGCCCAGGGCGGCAGCGGACTGCAATCGTTTAAGGCGCGCCTTTTCATAAGGCAGCCGCCCCGCCAATGCGTCGAACTCACTTCTGGCCTGCTGCTGTTCGGCCAGCGCAATATCGCGCTGGTACGCCTGCCGCGCACGATCGATTTCGATCAATGGTGTGCCCGCGCGCACGCGGTCGCCTTCAGCCACATGGATGCGACGCACGACCTCACCGGCTTGACCGACGAGCTCGTGCATGCCGCCCTGCACCTCGACGCGCCCGCGCGCAATGGCGACCGGCGGCGACACCACCGTCAAGGCGGGCCCCGGCTGCGGTGTGTCACTTGCGGCGTTGACCGAGAAGATCACGGGCGTCATCAGCGCGAATGCCAAGGCAAGCGAGATGAGCACGCGCTTGGGGCGACTCTGCGAAGGGTCGGGAGAACGGGAAAGAGAGTTAGGCATTGAATGCATGATGGTTCTGTCGGGGGAATTGTGCGGAAGCAGACAACGTGTCATTGAGAATTTCGCCGTCTTCCATGGTGATCACGCGGTCGGCATGACGCACCATGCGTGGATCGTGACTGACGCACACGACGGTGGCGCCGCGATCGTGTGCGATTCGGGTGAGCAGTGCCGTGACGGTCTGCCCGTTTTCGGCATCCAGGGCACTGGTGGGTTCATCGGCGAACAGCAGCCTGGGCGACTTCGCCAGCGCCCGCGCAATCGCCACGCGTTGCTTTTGCCCGCCGGACAATTGAAAGGGCCGCGCATGCGCAAAGCTTTCCATGCCGACATCGGCCAGCGCCTCAAGCGCCTGACGGCGTGCGCGCTGACGGTCGAACCCCATGTAGGTCAATGGCAAGGTGATCTGCTCTTCAGCGGTCAGTGCGGCAAACAGGTTGAAGCCCTGAAAGACGAAACCCGTGTGCTCGAGCCGGAATCGGTAGAGCTGGGCGCTCGTCAATCGGGACAGCTGCGTGTCCTGCGCGATGACGCGTCCTCGGTCCGCAGGCTGTAGGCCGCTGATCACGGATAGCAAGGTGCTTTTCCCGCAGCCCGACGGCCCGGAAATCAATGTCATCTCGCCAGCACGGATGGTGAGGTCGACGCCGCGCAAGACGTCCACGCGGACGGCACCGCTGAAAAACGATTTGTGAATATCAACGGCAACAATGGAGGCGCGCCTTGCGGAAACTGCAGACGTTTGCATGTCGTTATCTCAAGAGGGTTGCCGGCTCGGCCTGTACCAGGCCACGCATGGCAAACAGACCGGAGCACAGCGACAGACCAAGGATCGCAATGGCGCACACCGCCGCCACGCTTAAATTCATTCCGACGGGTACATCACGCCAGGTGGCCAGCCCGAAGAGCAGCAAGGTGCCCAGCATGCCCACGACGATGCCAACCAGCCCGATCAGCGCAGCCAGCACCAGCACGACGCGACACAGGGCGCTGCGGCTGACGCCAAGCGCCATGAGGACGGCAAATTCCCGGCTTGCCCGCGCAACCACCGATACCAGCGCCTGCCCGGTGACCACGGCCCCGACGATGAACACGATCGCAGCCATGAACAGGACGGCGGCACCTGCGCCGGTCTCGAGCAGCCAATAGCGCTCGGACTGGTCGGCAAATTCTTCTGCAGTCCAGACCTGATAGGGGCCCACGCCGGACTGGTTCGCCAGGGCGTCACGGGTAGTGATCGGGTCAGCGCCCACGCGCAGGGAGACAAGCAGGTAGGTCGGCCGCACGCCCTGATCGGTCTCGTCGATCTCGCGTGCAGTGGTCATGGATGCGATCACATTGACGCCACCCAGGGCCCGCAGGCCCGCCACGGCACCCACGACATCGACGGCCACATCATTGATCCACGCGCGCTCACCCACCCGCGTGCCCAGTTGCTCGAGATCCGCACGATCGACGATGACCGCCCCAGGGGCGTTCAGACGGTCACGCATATCGGCACTGAGCAGCCGCGAGAACGCCAGCCCCTGCAGCGTGGGTTCGATCCCCGAGACGTAGACCGGGACGGCAGCCCCGGCCTGTGGCGTGGGCGCGCCGCGCCAGTTCGCATCCACCCAAAGATAGGGCTCCACGGCCTGAACATCGGGATGCACGCGCAGCATGCTTTCGACATTCATGCCGATGGGCTGGCCGAAATTCACGCTTTGCGTGCCTGGGCCGCCGACCCATAAATCGGCATCCGAGCTATGGATATAGACGGCCGCACTGCCGAAGATGCCCATCACCAGCGCGGCCTGCAGCGCCAGCATCAGACAACTGAACGCCACGGCCAGAACCGCCGGTACAAAATTGCGCCACTCGCGCTGCAACCAGATACTGGCGAGCATCATTGCGACACCCCCACCTGACGGTTGCGATGCAAGGCCGAAAAGGCTAGTTGTTCGCCCAGCAGCGACGCCGACCGCTGGATTTCGGCATCCTGGAGGCTGCGGCGAGCGTCTTCCACATCAAGCTTGTCAGTGATGCCCGCAAGTGCGCTGACCTGCGCACGCTGCCAGACATGTCGATATTGCTCGACCGCGTTTTCCGACAACGCGCTCACCTGCCGCCAGGAGGCAAGGGCCTGCAAGGCGATTTCAGTTTCTGCGTAGGCCGCAAGCAGGGTTTGCTGGTAATCGGACAGGGCTGCCTTGACCGCGAGCGCCTGCGCATCCCGTGTGGCCAGTCGCACGCCCCAATTCCACAAGGGGATGTCGATGAATGGCGCGATCATCGGTTCGGCATCGTTGCGATGCCGCACGTTGCCTGTGAGATTTTTGGCGTAAATCCAGGACAGACCCAACACCACGCGTGGGTAAAGGGCAGCCTGGGCCAGATCCGCCTGCCCCGCCGCCTGCACGACCTGCGCGCGTGCCAACGACACATCATGGCGCTGCGCCAGCCAGGCTGATGGCACGCGTTCGATCAGTGGCGTGTGGGCAGCCGGTGGGGTGCCTGTCGCGGCGACTGCAGGTGGCACCGTTGCGAACCAGGCGGGATCGGGCGTGGACTGCCCCACCAGCAAGGCGAGTGTCTGGGCGAGTTCGTGCAGCGTCGCGCTCGCAGTGGCGATGCGGCGGCGGCGCTCGTCGGCCTGCATGCGAGCGGGCAGCGTGGCGGTATCCGCCAGCAGACCCGTGCGCACGCGATGCTCGAGATAGTTCACTGAAACGGTGGCGCTGGCCAGGGCAGATTGTTCGATCGCCAGCGTGCGCGCCACGTGCACGGCCTGCAGCCAGGTGCGCACGACTTCTGCGGCCACCGTGGCACGCGTGAGGCCCTGGTTGGCTTGCGCCATATCGAACTGGCTTTGCGCCAGGCGGCTCACCCCCTGCTTTTCAACCGGCAGCGCCAGTGGCCACAGGACCTCGACGCCCGCCTGCATATAGTTGTCGCGTGCCGACGCGTCACGTGCGCCCTGGATTTTGAATGATGCGGTCGGCCAGAATGCCGCCCAGGCTTTGCTGTTTGACGTGTGGGCGCTGGCCAGACGATGCCGCGCCGCCTGAATATCGTGGTTGTTGCTCAGCGCCTGCTCGACCAGGCCGTTCAGGACGTCGCTACCGAATGCGGTCCACCAGGGCGCATTGTCAGGCATCGCATCAGACGTGCTGTCAGGTGCCGCACTTGATGCATTGTCTGACGTGGCATCCGACGCACTGTGCGATGTGGCATTCGATGCGCTGTGCGGTGTGGCCTTCGATGCAATGTCAGGTGCGGCATCCGACACGCGGTCAGGTGCGGCATCCGACGCACTATGCGGTGTGGCGTGCCGTCCGGGCGATATGTCGTTGCGCCACTGCGCCGGAAGGTCGGGCAAATCGAGCGCCGCGGGCAAGGGCGAAGCACAAGCCGCCAGAAGCAGCATGGCAGATGTGGAAAGGAGGGAAAGAGGAAGTCGCAACATGATGGAACGAAGCTTGCCGCGCCAACCTGTGGAGTCCACGCATGTTGTATGGAGGATTGATGAAGTTACATATGGATTGGTGCGCCGCACTAAAAACTCGGCACTCAATCGTTCTTTGGTGTTTTCATGAATCCCGGTACTGCCCTGCCCTCTCCCCTCGTGCTGCTTGCCGAGGACGAAACCGATCTTGCACACATTCTGCTGGCCTACATGGAGCGTGATGGTCTGCGCACCGTGCACGGACAGGACGGCCCGACCGCCCTGCAGCACTTCAGACAATGCAAACCCGACATCGCCTTGCTTGACATCAGTCTGCCTGGCCAGGACGGCATAGACATCCTGAAAGACATCCGATCCAGGGGAAACACGCCGGTGATCATGGTGACGGCAGTATCGGATGAAGTCAGCAAGTTACTCAGCCTGCGCATGGGCGCCGACGACTACATCGTCAAACCGTTCAACCCCGCCGAGGTCGTGGCACGGGTGCGTGCCGTGCTGCGACGCACGCAACCTTCGCAGGAAACCACCTTGCTGAAGGTCGGGGAACTGGAAATCGACGTCAGTGCCTACACCGTGCATGTTCAACGCGACGATGGCAGCCCCACGACACAGGTCCCACTCACGCTGACTGAATTTCGACTGTTGGCCTATCTGGCGCGCCAGCCACGGCGCTGTTTCTCCCGCGCCGATCTGGTGGACGCCTGCCTGCCCGAGAGCGACGCGCTGGATCGCGTGATCGATTCCCACTTGAGCAAACTGCGACGCAAGCTGCAGGACGCCGGCTGTCGGCGCCTGATCGAGACTGTTCGGGGTGTAGGGTACAGGTTGTGGCCAGAATAGCCGATTGCATCTGGTTCAGAGTCAGCGCGCTGATGTCCTTGGCGCTGATTGCCACCGTCGCCGTGATGGCTCTGACCATGGGCGCATTCGAGCACTATGCAGACGCCAGTTTCTACGCCCAGCTACCGTCGTCGGCACAGAAGGAATTCGATTTTCTCGATGCCAACGACATGCTCCTGACGCCGCGCGGCCAGCATCTTTATGCTCGATACGAAACCGGAAAATCGCTGAGCCTGAAGCGCTGGGCGTTGACCGCTGGTCTGCTGGTATGCCTGCCGTTCGGTCTCATCACGGGTCTGCTGGTGTCGCGATACATCAGCGCGCCCATGATGTCGATCGCGCATGCTGCGCGTCGCATCTCGGCAGCAGACTTTTCTGTTCGCGCCACGACGACGCAACGTGGGGGGCTGGCCAATGTGGTGCGCGACTTCAATACCATGGCCGACGCACTGGAGAGCCTGGAGCGCGATCGCAAAATGACGGCTGCCGCCATTTCTCATGAATTGAGAACGCCGCTTGCCGTCCTGCAAGCCAGCCTGCACGCTCTGGCCGATGGTGTCATCCAGCCAACGCCGACATCATTCCTGAGCATGGTCGGGCAAGTCCAGCATCTCAGCAGATTGATCGATGATGTGCATACCCTGTCGATTGCCGATGCAGGCAAACTCGCTTTGCACCGCGAACGACTGAACCTGGGTGACCTCACGGCCGATGTGCTTGAGCAATTTCGGCCGCGCCTGGAAAACGTGGGCGTCGCGGGCACCATGGACTGCCCTGCCACACCGCAGTTCGTGTGGGCAGACAGTGGCCGCATGCGCCAGGTCCTGGGCAATCTGATCGAGAACGTGGCACGACATGCCCATTCGGGTCAACGACTGCACCTCGCCCTCACGCGCGCGGGCGCCGACGTGGTGATTGCCGTAAGCGATTGGGGAGAAGGCTTGCCCTCGACCATGCAGAACCACATGTTCGAACGCTTCTACCGTCCGGATAGCTCGCGCAATCGCGCCACGGGCGGCTCGGGTCTGGGCCTGGCGATTGTCAAAGCGCTGATGCTTGCACAGGATGGCAGCGTGCACGTCGACTCGCGCCGCGGGGAAGGCTGCACGTTCTATCTCACGCTGCCCGCGCATGAAGAGGATTCGATTTCCTCGTGTCCATGAAAAAAGCCGCCCCGAAGGCGGCTCTTTTCACAATCATCACTTCAAATGCGGTTGGTGGGGCGTGCGGGACTCGAACCCACGACCAATTGATTAAAAGTCAACTGCTCTACCAACTGAGCTAACGCCCCAACCGAAGCCAAAGATTATGTACTATTTTTAAGTCGGCGTCAAATCTTTCGCGCTTACCAAGCGGTCACGACAGCACCTTTGTACTTCTCGTTGATGAAGTCTTTCACCGGCTGGCTATGGTAGCTCTCGATCAGGGTCTGGAACACGGCGTCGCCGTTGCGTTTTTCCTGAATGACCAGCACGTTGGCGTAAGGCGAATCCGGGGATTCCTGCTTGATGGCGTCCTTGCGGGGGTCCAGTCCGGCTTCGATGGCGAAGTTCGTGTTGATGGCCGACGCATCGGTGTCGTCAAGCGAACGGGGAAGCTGTGCGGCATCCAGTTCGATGAAACGCAGCTTCTTGGGGTTGTCCGTCACGTCGATCGGCGTGGCCTTCAGGCCGGCTTCCTTGCTGACCTTGATCAAGCCAGCGTTCTGCAGCAAAAGCAGTGCGCGTCCGCCGTTGGTCGGGTCGTTCGGTATGCCAATGCGCGCGCCTTCCTTGAGCTCGTCCAGCGACTTGACCTTCTTGCTGTAGATGCCGATGGGGAAGATCACGGTCTTGGCGATGCTCACCAGCTTGTAGCCCCGGTCGGCATTGGCCGAATCCAGATAAGGCTGGTGCTGGTAGCTGTTGACATCGAGATCGCCCGCAGCCAGCGCCACGTTGGGCTGCACATAGTCCGAGAATTCGATCACATTGAGCGTCAGGCCTTTCTTGGCGGCCTCTTTTTTAACGACCTCGAAAATCTGCGCGTGAGGTCCCGCCGTGACGCCGACCTTCAGCGTTTGCGCCTGAGCCGAGGCGACACCGCCAGCGAGCATCGAAGCCAAGGCGAAGGCAGCCAATCTGGGAATGAATGAGTAAGTCATGTTGAGCAGAGTCCGTGCGGAAAACAATCAATGAAAGAAGGGTCAGACAATCAAGGCAAGCAATGCGCGTGGTGATCAGCGATGCGACATGCGACGTACCAGCCAGTCGCCCAGGCTTTGCACGGCCTGCACGAGCAAGATCAGAACGAGCACGACGAGCAGCATGACTTCAGGCAGAAAGCGCTGGTAGCCATAACGGATACCCAGGTCGCCCAGACCACCACCACCGATGGCGCCGGCCATGGCCGAATAGCCGATCAGACTGACGACGGTGACGATGGTGGCGGCCACCAGCCCGGGCAACGCTTCGGGCAGGATCACTTTCATGATGATCTGCAGCGGGGATGCCCCCATCGCGCGCGCCGCAGTGATCAGGCCGCGATCGACTTCGCGCATGGCGTTCTCGGCGATGCGCGCCATGAAGGGGATGGCGGCCACGGCGAGCGGCACGATGGCAGCAGTCGTGCCGATCGATGTGCCGGCCACCCAGCGCGTGAACGGAATGATGGCGACCATCAGGATCACGAAGGGCACCGAGCGCGTCGCGTTAACCACCAGACCCAGCACACGATTCACGCTCAGGCACTCGAGCAAAGCGCCGCGGTGGGTGACCACCAGCGCCACGCCCAACGGGATCCCCACCAGCACGGCGACCGCAGCGGAAATACCCACCATCAGCAAGGTCTCCATGAAGGAGGTGCGCAACAGTTCCAGCATTTGCGGAGAGATGCGGTCGAAGAAATGCAGAAAGGGAGAGAAGAATTCGGTCACACTATTCATCGCGCAATGTCCACGGTTTCGATCTGGCGCTGGGCGAGCGATTGCACCGCGCGATCCAGCACATCAGGCGTGCCAGCCACCCTGATGAAGAGTGTCCCGACAGCCACGCCCTGGATGTCTTCGACGCGGGCCTGAACCAGATGGATATCCAGATCGAATTCCCGTGCCAGCCCGGTGAGCAACGTACCGGTGTCACTGAGCCCGGACAAGGACAGGCGCAGCAGTCGTTGCTGCTGGCCGGGGCGCTGCTCGGCCGCCTGCTGCATGGTCTGCCTGACGGCCTCCAGGGTCGCATCGGTCAGATCCGATGCCGTTGCCGCAGACACCATGCCTCGTGTGACTTCATGCTGCGGTGTAGAGAACACGTCCAGGGTGCGCCCCACTTCCACGGCCTTGCCATGCGAGAGCACGGCCACACGATCGCAGATCTCGCGTACGACTTCCATCTGGTGCGTGATCATGACTACCGTGATCCCGGTCTTGCGATTGATGTCGCGCAGCAGGGCCAGAATGGAATGGGTGGTTTCGGGGTCCAGGGCAGAGGTGGCCTCGTCGCTGAGCAAGACGTCAGGTTCATTGGCCAGCGCGCGAGCAATGCCGACACGCTGCTTTTGCCCGCCGCTGATCTGGCTGGGATAGCGGTCG
>JBAZPE010000053.1:0-8894 GCA_041648375.1 Burkholderiaceae bacterium
TATGCGTCATGACCATGTGCGTCAACCTCGTCAAAACAAAAAATGCAACGAAATTGAATGCTGAATTTGGTGGATTAACAGAAGATAAGCGCATTTTTGACAGATCCACCAAACTGAAACATTAAGAAGAAAAGACAGTGTTTTCAGTGTTTTAGCAGGGATCCACCCGATGAAGGCGAACACATCCAGCGCAGCGGCTGCCCAATGCAATCAAACATGTTCAGAAACTTTTTTCACAGAATCATTCGTGTCGATATCAATGTCGATCTTGCCCGCAAGCGCATAGCCTGCGGGCGCCGAGCCTGAACCGGCTCCGAAAATGATTCGTGTGCGCAGAGCGAAATCATTCGGGTGCCGTTGGGTCGAAAAAAAGACGATGCCACCGGGCATCGTCTTTCTGCTATTGGCTGAGGCGATCGAACAAGCGCCGCCGTTACGCCAGCACGGGCGAGAGTAAAGGCTCCTTCAACTTGACCTCGAGCAGGCGACCCTTGCGCGCGCGCTTGCCGACATAGGCAGCGAGCGCATCACCGGCAAGCACCTCTTCGGCGTCGCGATTGCGATAGATGCCGGTCGCGCGCAGCCCTTTTGGCCCCACAGGCACGATTTGCGCCAGCGGGTCGTTGGCATCGAGCTGCATCAATATCGTCCCGCGGCCACCACCGGTCAACACCTTGATTTCCGACAGATCGACGACCAGACATTTGCGTTTGGCCGACAGAAAGACAAGATGCGTGGCATGTTCGAAGACCGGGATCGGACGCGTGAGCGCATCGCCCTCCTCCAGGTTCACAAACTGTTTGCCTGCGCGCTGGCGGCTGACCATGTCGCTGGTGCGCGTCAGAAAGCCCATCCCTTTTTGTGTGGCCATCAGCCAGCGTGTGTGCGGTGCGGCAGCGACCATATGCGTGATGCGGCTACCGGGTTCCAGCTCGACCATGCTGGTGACCGGTTGGCCATCACCACGCGCCGAAGGCAGTGCACTGACGGGCACAGTGTAGGCACGCCCGCTGTCGGCCAACGCAATCAGCACGTCGGTGGTGCGGCATTCGAATGCGCCGTACAGATCGTCTCCCTGCTTGAAGGTGAACTGTGAGGCATCGTGCCCATGCCCCTGTCGCGCACGCAGCCAGCCCTTCTGGGACACGATGACCGTCACGGGTTCGTCCAGCACGCGCGTCTCCATGACGGCGCGTTCGGCGGTCTCGATCAACGTGCGCCGATCATCGCCATACTGCTTGGCGTCGGCCTCCAGTTCCTTGATCATCGCGCGCTTGAGCGAAGCGGGATTTTCCAGCAGATCGGCCAGCTTGATGCGCTCTTCGCGCTGCGTGGCCAGCTCCTGCTCGATCTTGATGCCTTCCAGACGCGCCAACTGACGCAGACGCATTTCAAGAATGTCGTCGGCCTGTCGTTCGGACAACTTGAAGCGCTGCATCAGCGCGGCCCTGGGGTCATCGGACTCGCGGATCGTGCGAATCACCTCATCGACGTCAAGATAGACCACCATGCGCCCTTCCAGCACGTGGATGCGGTCAGTGACCTTATCCAGGCGGAAGCGCGTGCGACGCATGACGGTGTTGGTGCGAAACGCAAGCCATTCGCTCAGAATATCGCGCAGATTCTTCTGTCTGGGGCGACCGTCGGTGCCGATGCACACCAGGTTGATGGGGACACTGCCTTCCATGCTCGTCTGGGCAAGCAACGTGTTGACGAACTCATCACGCTCGATCTTCGAACTCTTGGGCTCGAACACCAGTCGCACGGCCGCATCTTTACCCGACTCGTCACGCACGGCGTCGAGCAGGTTGAGCATCAAGGCCTTGGACTGCTGCTGCTCGTTGGAAAGCGCTTTTTTCCCGGCACGCACTTTCGGGTTGGTCTGCTCTTCGATCTCTTCCAGCACTTTCTGGCACGAGGTACCTGGGGGCAGCTCGTGCACCACCAGACGCCACTGTCCGCGCGCCAATTCCTCGAACTGCCAGCGTGCGCGTGCCTTGAGCGAGCCGCGTCCGGTGGCATAGATTGCGGCAATGTCGCGCGCCGGAGTAATGATCTGACCGCCGCCGGCAAAATCCGGGCCGGGAATCAGTTCATAGAGTTCGTCGTCGGTGAGCTGCGGGCGCTTGAGCAGGGCCACGCAAGCCTGGGCGACCTCGCGCAGATTATGCGCGGGGATTTCCGTGGCCATGCCCACCGCAATACCCGATGCGCCATTGAGCAACATGACCGGCAGTCGTGCCGGCAGCATCTGGGGCTCCTGCTGACTGCCATCGTAGTTGGGCACGAAGTCAACCGTGCCCTCGTTGAGTTCATCGAGCAACAGGCGAGCGAACGGCGTCAGGCGCGCCTCGGTGTAACGCATGGCGGCGGCGTTGTCGCCGTCGCGCGAACCGAAGTTGCCCTGGCCGTCGATCAGCGGATAACGCAGCGAAAAGGACTGCGCCATGCGCACCATGGCGTCATAGGCGGCCTGGTCACCGTGCGGATGGTATTTACCCAGCACATCGCCGACCACACGGGCCGACTTGACCGGCTTGGCGCCCGATGCCAGGCCCATGGCCTGCATGGCGTAGAGGATACGGCGCTGCACGGGCTTCTGGCCATCGCCCACATCAGGCAAGGCGCGGCCACGGACCACCGAGAGCGCGTAATCGAGATAGGCCTGTTCGGCGTAATGCCCCAGGGTGATCACACCCTCACCGCCCGACGCATCGAACAGCCCGGGTTGGACGTCTTCATTCATGTATGAGTTCTCTTAAACGTGCGCTGAATGCATGCCAGCAACGATCAAATATCGAGTTCGGCCTGATCGCCCTTGAGCTCGATCCAGGCGCGGCGCTGTGCCGATTCGCCCTTGCCCATGAGCATGTCGAACATCTTGGTGGTGTCTCCCACATCCAGTTCGCCATAGCCCACGGTCAGCAGGCGACGGGTGTCCGGGTTCATGGTGGTTTCCCACAACTGTTCCGGACTCATTTCACCCAGGCCCTTGAAGCGACTGATGCTCCAGCTGCCCTCGCGCGCGCCCTCCTTGCGCAGCTTGTCCTCCACGGCCGCCAGTTCGCCGCCATCGAGGCAGTAAACCTTGCGGGCCGGGCGCTTGCCAGCGGCGGGCACGTCCACCCGAAACAGAGGCGGTTTGGCCACGAATACATGACCACGTTCGACAAGTTTGGGGAAGTGCTTATAGAACAGCGTGAGCAGCAAGACCTGGATGTGCGAGCCATCCACATCCGCATCGGACAGAATGCAGATGCGGCCATAACGCAGGCCCGAGAAATCGGGCGTGTCATTCGGTCCGTGCGGGTCGACGCCGATGGCCACTGAAATATCGTGAATCTCGTTGTTGGCAAACAGGCGGTCCCGCTCGACTTCCCAGGAATTGAGGACTTTGCCGCGCAGCGGCAGGACGGCCTGAAATGTCTTGTCCCGGCCCATTTTTGCAGAACCACCGGCCGAATCGCCCTCGACCAGGAACACCTCGGTTCGCGTGGAGTCGGAAGATTCGCAATCGGTCAGTTTGCCGGGCAGTACCGCCACCCCGGAGCTCTTGCGCTTTTCAACCTTCTGCGCCGAGCGCGCACGCGCCTGTGCCTGTTTGATGGCCAGTTCAGCCAGCTTCTTGCCGTACTCGACGTTCGAATTCAGCCACAGATCGAGCGCGCCACGGGCAAAGCCACCCACCAGACGCACCGCGTCGCGACTGTTGAGCCGCTCCTTGATCTGCCCCTGGAACTGAGGGTCCAGCACCTTGGCCGACAGCACAAAGCTGGCGCGGGCGAAGACATCTTCGGGCAACAGCTTCACGCCCTTGGGCATCAAGCCGTGCAGTTCGGCAAACGCCTTGACGGCCCCGAAAAGACCTTCCCGCAGTCCGGACTCGTGCGTCCCTCCAGCCGAGGTGGGGATCAGGTTCACGTAGGACTCGCGCACGACGTGACTCTCTTCGGACCACGCCACCACCCATTGGGCGCCTTCTCCCTGCGCGAAGCTGTCGTGGTCGGCGCCTGCGTACTGCGCACCCTCGAACATCGGAATCATGAGCTCGGCACCGCCCAGTGACTCAGCGAGATAGCCGCGCAAACCGTCGGCATAATGCCAGGTGCGCACATCACCTGTTTTCTCGTTGGTCAGCGACACGCGCACGCCCGGCAGCAGCACGGCCTTGCTGCGCAACAGGCTCGCCAGATCGCCCGCCGGAATGCCAGGGCTGTCGAAATACTTCGGATCTGGCCAGACCTGCACGCGGGTGCCGGATTTCTTGCGCCCGGCCTGGGTATAGGGCGCCAGGGGTTCGATGACATCGCCACCGGAAAACACCAGACGATTGACGCTGCCCTCGCGCCAGACGACCACCTCGAGCCGCTTGGACAGGGCATTGGTAACCGATACGCCCACGCCGTGCAGACCACCGGAGAAGGCATAGGCGCCGCCGCCCTTCTTGTCGAACTTGCCCCCGGCATGCAGCCGCGTGAACACCAGCTCGACGACTGGCGCCCCCTCTTCGGGGTGCATGCCCACGGGAATGCCTCGCCCGTCGTCCTCGACTGCAATGCCACCATCGGCCAGCAGCGTGACCTGAATATGTTTGCAATAGCCAGCGAGCGCCTCATCGGCGGCGTTGTCGATCACTTCCTGAATGATGTGCAGCGGATTATCGGTACGCGTGTACATGCCCGGACGCTGACGCACGGGTTCCAGACCCTTGAGTACGCGTATGGACGCCTCGTTATAACGTGGAGTGGCCAAGTTATCCCCAAAATCTGTGGAAAAAATTCGCCGTAGCGGCAACTGCCCGGGCTCAGCGCGGGTTCGGCTGGCCTGTGTCAGCAGAGGCGCGACGGGGGTGCGGCGGTTGCCCGACAGGGCACGAGCAAGCAGGTGGCCCCAAACAACCGGCGGCGCTTATGCTACACAAGATTGGCCATCGACGCGTGCGCACGGCTCGGTGGGAGCGGCAAAAGATGACGCCAGCGCACCTGCGTCGCGCCTTGCTGCACCACCGTGTGCACGACGGTGGTATGCTTAGCGCTAATTACTTCTTCGTCGGGTTTCCCGGCCAGTCCGTGAAGGATTGCCCAACCCGGCCGACCACCCGAGAACACGCACAATGAGCGAGAACATCAAACACGTCAGCGACGCGAGTTTCGACGCTGACGTCCTGAAGGCCGACAAACCCGTGCTGGTCGATTATTGGGCCCCCTGGTGCGGCCCGTGCAAGATGATCGCGCCCATGCTGGAAGAAGTCGCTACACAATATGCCGACAAGCTGACGGTGGTGAAGATCAACGTCGACGACAATCAGGACATTCCGGCCAAATTCGGCATTCGAGGCATTCCGACCCTGATGCTGTTCAAGGACGGTGTTGCCGCGGCAACCAAGGTTGGCGCACTGTCGAAGTCGCAACTGACTGCGTTTCTTGACACCGCTCTCTGAGCCCTGTTGATTACACATACTGAAGCTTCCGCGCGGGCCCGTCCGAGGCCCGCCACCCTCTCCCCAACATTCTTGATTCCCATCCCCACGCAATGCACTTGAACGAACTGAAAGCTCTGCACGTCTCGCAGCTGCTTGAAATGGCTGCCACGCTCGAGATCGATAACGCCAACCGTCTGCGCAAGCAGGAATTGATGTTCACGATCATGAAGCGACGCGCCAAACAAGGCGAGCAAATCTTCGGTGACGGCGTACTCGAAGTCCTGCCTGATGGCTTCGGATTCCTGCGCTCGCCCGATACCTCCTATCTCGCCAGCACGGACGACATCTACATCTCGCCCTCGCAGATCCGACGTTTCAACCTGCACACAGGGGATTCGATCGAAGGCGAAGTGCGCGTGCCCAAGGATGGCGAGCGCTATTTCGCGCTGGTCAAGGTGGACAAGGTCAATGGTGTGGCGCCTGAACAGATCAAGCACCGGATCATGTTCGAGAACCTGACGCCGCTGCACCCGAACAAGCCCATGTGCCTCGAGCGCGACATCAAGAGCGAAGAGAACCTGACGGGCCGGATTCTCGACATCTTCGCCCCGCTGGGCAAGGGTCAGCGCGGCCTGATCGTCGCCAGCCCCAAGTCCGGCAAGACCGTGATGATGCAGCACATTGCGCATGCCATCACGACCAATTTCCCCGACGCGGTCATGATCGTTCTGCTGGTCGATGAGCGTCCGGAAGAAGTCACCGAAATGCAGCGCACGGTGCGCGGTGAAGTGGTGGCCTCGACATTCGATGAGCCTGCCACGCGTCACGTCCAGGTTGCCGAAATGGTGATCGAAAAAGCCAAACGCCTGGTGGAAATGAAAAAGGATGTGGTCATCCTGCTCGACTCCATCACCCGTCTGGCGCGTGCCTACAACACGGTGGTCCCGGCGTCGGGCAAAGTGCTCACCGGCGGTGTGGATGCCAACGCCTTGCAGCGTCCGAAACGCTTTTTCGGCGCCGCGCGGAATCTGGAAGAAGGCGGATCGCTCACCATCATCGGCACGGCCCTGATCGAAACGGGCAGCCGCATGGACGAAGTGATCTACGAAGAATTCAAGGGCACCGGCAACTCCGAAATCCACCTTGAACGTCGCCTGGCCGAAAAGCGTGTCTATCCGGCCATCAACCTGAACAAGTCCGGCACCCGTCGCGAAGAACTGCTGATCAAGCCTGACGTGCTGCAGAAAGTCTGGGTGTTGCGCAAGTTCATACACGACATGGACGAAATTCAATCCATGGAGTTCATCATGGACAAGATGCGTGCGACCAAGAACAACGCCGAATTCTTCGACATGATGAAGAAGTAAACCCGCGCATGGCGTGTTCAATGCACGCCATCAGGGTTCGATAGCAAGGGCATTGCGGCGTTGCGCGGCAGTGCCCTTGCTTTTTTGAGGCTGCCCCTGGGCATCGATGCTTTCGATCGTGGGATCGTCCCAGTGGCCGCTTACCCGATAGCGCTGCGTTAAGGCGGCTTCCAGCGGCTGCTTCAGCAGCCACTGTCCGACCAGCGCGCCCACCCCGACGACCGGGTTGACGACCAGACCCGTGATCAGCGCGGCGCCGCTGGCGTCGAACTTCGGAATGACCGTGGCCTTCACATCCCAGGTACGGTCATCCACATTGGACTCACCCACCAGCTTGATGCGCGCGACCGGACTGTCGATCGCATAGTCGTCTACCCGCAGGATGCCCCTGTCCAGGCGCAGATGGCTCTTGATCTCGTCGAACGGGAACCCGGCCTTCAAGGGTCCGGATGGATCGGCCTTGAGCGTGGCGATCCGGGTGAGTGACTGCAGCGAGAACAGTTCCAGAAGCTTCACCGTGCTCGAGTCCACTTGCGACAGACGTCCGTTGCGCAGGTCCACATCCAGATCGCCATCGATGTCTCTGAAACGATGCGTCCATGGCGAATTGGCCCAGGTAATGCGTGCATCAATGGTGCCTCGGCCCGACTGCACGATATCGCCCGAGCCCAGACGACCAAGCAGCCTACCCAGATCATGCACATCAACTCGGGTGACCGCCGCCAACCCACGTTGCTCGCCTCTGGCGGTCCAGGTGCCGCGAGCGGTCACATTGGCGCTGGGATTGCGAATCTCCAGCCGGTCCAGGCGCCACTGTGCGCCGTCATTGATATTGGTGCCCACCAATGACAACGAACCCAGCGCACGTCCGTAAAGCGAAAATTCGTCGGCAGCCAGGTCTATGCCAGGGATGCTGGAGAGATCCTCGACCGCACGGTCTGCGAGCTCCTGTCCGGCCCGCTCCCGCTCGTCCTCCGGGGCATCCGAGGGCTCCAGGCTCAGTCGGCTCAAACGCGCAACCACCTTCCCGGCCTCGCCCCCCGGCGCACTGCGCCAATCGACCCGCCCCTGTGCTTGGCGCGACTGAATCGCGGCGTCCCAGCCCTGTTCGCGCCCCTGGACGAAGCGTCTGGCCTGCACCGCCACATCATCCAGCACAAAACGCCCGAGCAACAGGTGTTGCGCCTGAAGCCGCAAATCGCGCTGCGGTCCGATCAGGGGAGACTGCGCTTCGCGCGCAGCCGCCCGCCTCGGACCAGACCCCGCAGCGGCGGTGGCACCGACCGGCTTGGTGCTGCTTGGCGTATGAGCGGTATGGGCCGCGTCGGGCGCACGTTCGGAAGCGGTCCTACCGGCTGCATCGGCGTCTCGCGCGCCGGCATCGGACGCCTGCTGCAGGTCTCGCACCAGATCGCGCCATGGACGGCTGTCTGCGCGGCCCAGATCCGCATCGACGCGCAACCCGGCCTCAGGCATCACCAAGGGACGATTGATTGCAATACCGGCCCGTGCGATGAGGGGCTGAGCAGCGCCTGTCTCGCGGCTTTGCTCGACCCGGATGCGTGTTGCCTGCCCCAGGGTGAGATCGAATGCACCTGCGCCCGTTGGGGCACCCTGCGCGCGCCATGTGGCGCGTAGCGGCATGCGTTGGCCCGCCTCCTTGGCAAACGGGGCGGGCAAGGCCGTGCTCAGGCCCTTGAGATCGCTTGCGATCTCGACATCCACGCCACCACGACGGGCCTGGGCGACTGTCGCCCGATAATCGAACTGCCCGTCCATCCGGTTCAGTAGCGCAGCGCCCGACGCGCCCCACTGCCGCAATGCGCCCATGTCAGCCCGACCCACCAGCGTCAGCCGGCGCCCGTCCGCGGCCACGACACCGTCTGCACGAACGGTCCCACCGAGCCACTTGGCTCGCAGATCGGTCGCGCGAACCTGATCGCGCGTGAAAATCACGCTGCCGGCAATCTGCTCGACAGTCGGCAATTGAGGATTGACCTGCAAAGTGGCCTGATCGAATATGACCTCGCCACGCACAGCCGCATCGCGCGAGTGCGTGAGCGGAATATCGAGCGTCAGCGGCATGCGCACCGTACCGCTGCCGG
>JBAZPE010000054.1:0-8853 GCA_041648375.1 Burkholderiaceae bacterium
GCGCCTTCGCAGATCGTGTCGGTGGCTGCATCGTTGATTCCGTTCCTGGAGCATGACGACGCAAACCGTGCACTGATGGGTGCCAACATGCAACGTCAGGCCGTGCCTTGCCTGCGTCCGGAGAAGCCGGTCGTGGGTACGGGTATCGAGCGTACCGTGGCCGTTGACTCGGGCACGACCGTTCAGGCACTGCGCGGCGGTATCGTCGATCACGTCGATGCCGAGCGTGTCGTGATTCGCGTGAACGATGCCGAGAACGTCGCCGGTGAAGTGGGCGTCGACATCTACAACCTGATCAAGTACACCCGTTCGAACCAGAACACGAACATCAACCAGCGTCCGATCGTGCGTCGTGGCGATAAGGTCGCCAAGGGCGACGTGCTGGCTGACGGCGCATCGACCGATCTGGGCGAGTTGGCGCTGGGTCAGAACATGCTGATCGCGTTCATGCCCTGGAACGGCTACAACTTCGAGGATTCGATCCTGATCTCCGAGAAGGTCGTGGCCGATGATCGCTATACGTCGATCCACATCGAAGAGCTCACGGTCGTTGCTCGCGACACCAAGCTCGGACCTGAGGAAATCACGCGCGACATCAGCAACCTGTCGGAAACGCAACTGAACCGTCTGGACGACTCGGGCATCACCTACATCGGCGCCGAAGTCAACGCCGATGACGTGCTGGTCGGTAAGGTCACGCCCAAGGGCGAGACCCAGCTCACGCCTGAAGAGAAGCTGCTGCGCGCCATTTTCGGCGAGAAGGCTTCGGACGTGAAAGATACGTCGCTGCGCGTGCCCTCGGGCATGACCGGCACGGTGATCGACGTTCAGGTGTTCACGCGCGAAGGTATCGTGCGCGACAAGCGTGCTCAGTCGATCATCGATGATGAACTGCGTCGCTATCGTCAGGATTTGAACGACCAGCTGCGCATCGTCGAGAACGACCAGTTTGACCGTATCGAGAAGATGCTGGTGGGCAAGGCCGTCAACGGCGGTCCCCGCAAGCTGGCCAAGGGCGCCGAGATCACCAAGGAATACCTGGTGGATCTGGACCGCTGGCAGTGGTTCGACATCCGTCTGTCCGACGAGGGCAATGCGGTTGTTCTGGAACAGGCCAAGGAGTCGCTGGAACAGAAACGTCACCAGTTCGATCTGGCGTTCGAAGAAAAGCGCAAGAAGCTCACGCAAGGCGACGAGCTGCCCCCGGGCGTGCTGAAGATGATCAAGGTATACCTGGCCGTCAAGCGTCGCTTGCAGCCTGGCGACAAGATGGCTGGTCGTCACGGTAACAAGGGTGTGGTTTCGCGTATCACCCCGATCGAAGACATGCCGCACATGGCCGACGGTACGCCCGCCGACATCGTGTTGAACCCGCTGGGCGTGCCTTCCCGGATGAACGTCGGGCAGGTGCTCGAGGTTCACCTGGGCTGGGCTGCCAAGGGTGTCGGACATCGTATCGGCGACATGCTGCGCGATGAGCGCACCGCGCAGGTACAGAACGTGCGTGCCTACCTCGACAAGGTCTACAACACGGCCGGTGCGCGTGCGCGTATCGACGAGTTGACCGACGAAGAGGTCATCGAGATGGCTCAGAACCTGAAGAATGGCGTTCCTTTCGCGACCCCCGTGTTTGACGGTGCGACCGAGGAAGAGATCACCACGATGCTGGAACTGGCCTATCCCGACGATGTGGCCAAGCGCCTGAATCTGACCGAGTCGCGTACGCAGGCATGGTTGATTGACGGTCGTACCGGCGAGCAGTTTGAGCGCCCGGTTACTGTGGGCTACATGCACTATCTGAAACTGCATCACTTGGTCGATGACAAGATGCATGCGCGCTCGACGGGTCCTTACTCGCTCGTGACGCAGCAGCCGCTCGGTGGTAAGGCGCAATTCGGTGGTCAGCGCTTCGGTGAGATGGAAGTGTGGGCACTCGAGGCGTATGGCGCTGCATATGTGCTGCAGGAAATGTTGACCGTGAAGTCCGATGACATCAACGGCCGTACCAAAGTGTATGAAAACATCGTCAAGGGCGATCACGTGATCGATGCGGGCATGCCCGAATCGTTTAACGTGCTGGTGAAAGAAATCCGATCGCTGGCCCTGGACATGGATTTGGAGCGTAACTAATGAAAGCGCTACTCGACCTCTTCAAGCAGGTTTCTCAGGACGAGCAGTTCGATGCCATCAAGATCGGCATCGCATCGCCCGAGAAAATCCGTTCGTGGTCTTACGGCGAAGTCCGCAAGCCCGAAACGATCAACTACCGCACGTTCAAGCCCGAGCGTGACGGTCTGTTCTGCGCCAAGATCTTCGGTCCCATCAAGGACTATGAGTGCCTGTGCGGCAAGTACAAGCGCCTGAAGCATCGCGGCGTGATCTGCGAAAAATGCGGCGTTGAAGTCACCGTGGCCAAAGTGCGTCGCGAACGCATGGGTCACATCGAGCTGGCCAGCCCGGTCGCGCACATCTGGTTCCTGAAGAGCTTGCCATCCCGTCTGGGTATGGTGCTGGACATGACCCTGCGCGACATCGAACGCGTGCTGTACTTCGAAGCCTGGTGCGTGATCGAGCCGGGCATGACCCCGCTCAAGCGCGGCCAGATCATGTCCGATGACGACTTCCTCGCCAAGACCGAGGAATACGGTGACGACTTCCGTGCCCTGATGGGTGCAGAAGCCGTGCGTGAACTGCTGCGCACCATCGACATCGATCGTGAAGTGGAAACGCTGCGCGGCGAGTTGAAGGCCACGAGCTCGGAAGCCAAGATCAAGAAGATCTCCAAGCGCCTGAAAGTGCTCGAGGGCTTCCAGAAGTCGGGCATCAAGGCCGAATGGATGGTCATGGAAGTGCTGCCCGTGCTGCCCCCGGACTTGCGTCCGTTGGTGCCGCTGGACGGCGGCCGCTTTGCGACTTCCGATCTGAACGACCTCTATCGTCGTGTGATCAACCGCAACAACCGTCTGAAGCGCCTGCTGGAACTGAAGGCACCTGAGATCATTCTGCGCAACGAAAAGCGCATGTTGCAAGAAGCGGTCGACTCGCTGCTGGACAACGGTCGTCGTGGCAAGGCCATGACGGGCGCCAACAAGCGTCAGTTGAAGTCGCTGGCCGACATGATCAAGGGCAAGAGCGGTCGTTTCCGTCAGAACTTGCTGGGCAAGCGCGTGGACTACTCGGGCCGTTCGGTCATCGTGGTGGGTCCTCAGCTGAAATTGCACCAGTGCGGTCTGCCGAAGTTGATGGCACTCGAACTGTTCAAGCCATTCATCTTCAATCGTCTGGAGATGATGGGTCTGGCGACGACCATCAAGGCTGCCAAGAAACTGGTGGAAAGCCAGGAACCGGTGGTCTGGGACATTCTCGAAGAAGTCATTCGCGAACATCCCGTGATGCTCAACCGTGCGCCGACGTTGCACCGTCTGGGTATTCAGGCGTTTGAGCCCGTGCTGATCGAAGGCAAGGCCATCCAGCTGCATCCGCTCGTTTGCGCGGCGTTCAACGCCGACTTCGACGGTGACCAGATGGCTGTTCACGTGCCGCTGTCGCTGGAAGCTCAGCTCGAAGCGCGCACGCTGATGCTGGCTTCGAACAACATTCTGTTCCCCGCCAACGGCGAGCCGTCGATCGTGCCGTCCCAGGATATCGTGCTGGGTCTGTACTACACGACGCGCGAGCGTATCAACGGCAAGGGCGAAGGCCTGTTCTTTGTGGACGTGGCTGAAGTTCAGCGCGCTTACGACAACAAGGAAGTCGAGCTGCAATCGCGTATTACCGTGCGTCTGGTCGAGCACGAGCGTGATGAGGCCGGTCAGTGGCAACCTGTGATTCGTCGTCATGAAACGACGGTCGGTCGTGCACTGCTGTCGGAAATCCTGCCGCGTGGCTTGCCTTTCTCGGTGCTGAACCGCGCGCTGAAGAAGAAAGAAATTTCGCGTCTGATCAACCAGTCGTTCCGTCGTTGCGGCTTGCGTGACACGGTGATCTTCGCTGACAAGCTGATGCAGTCGGGCTTCCGTCTGGCAACGCGTGGTGGTATCTCGATCGCCATGGGCGACATGCTGATTCCCAAGGTCAAGGAAGACATCCTCAGCCAGGCCAGCAAGGAAGTCAAAGAGATCGACAAGCAGTACTCGTCGGGTCTGGTGACCTCGCAAGAGCGCTATAACAACGTCGTGGACATCTGGGGCAAGGCTGGCGATAAAGTCGGCAAGGCCATGATGGAACAACTGGCAACCGAACCCGTGACCAACCGTCACGGTGAAGAAGTTCGTCAGGAGTCCTTCAACTCGATTTACATGATGGCGGACTCCGGCGCACGGGGTTCGGCAGCTCAGATTCGCCAGCTGGCCGGTATGCGCGGTCTGATGGCCAAGCCTGACGGCTCGATCATCGAAACGCCGATTACGGCGAACTTCCGCGAAGGTCTGAACGTTCTGCAGTACTTCATCTCGACCCACGGTGCACGTAAGGGTCTGGCTGATACCGCATTGAAGACGGCAAACTCGGGTTACCTGACGCGTCGTCTGGTTGACGTGACCCAGGATCTGGTGATCACCGAAAACGATTGCGGCACCTCCATGGGTTACTACATGAAGGCGCTGGTTGAAGGCGGTGAAGTCATCGAACCGCTGCGCGACCGTATCCTTGGCCGTGTCATTACCCATGACATCGTCAACCCCGATACGCAGGAAACCGCGATCACCGCCGGCACGTTGCTGGACGAAGATCTGGTCGACGCCATCGACCGCCTGGGCGTGGACGAAGTGAAGGTTCGTACGCCGCTGACCTGCGAAACGCGCCGTGGTCTGTGCGCACAGTGCTATGGCCGCGATTTGGGCCGTGGTAGCCCGATCAACGTCGGTGAAGCTGTCGGCGTGATCGCTGCACAGTCCATCGGTGAGCCCGGCACGCAGTTGACGATGCGTACCTTCCACATTGGTGGTGCCGCATCGCGTGCTGCCATGGCCAGCGCCGTGGAAACGAAGTCGACCGGTGTGGTGGGCTTTGCCAGCACGATGCGCTATGTGACCAACGCGAAGGGCGAGCGCATTGCAATCTCCCGTTCGGGTGAAATCGCGATCTTCGAAGAAACCGGTCGCGAGCGCGAGCGTCACAAGATCCCTTACGGCGCAACCGTGCTCGTGGGTGACGGTGAGGCTGTGAAGGCGGGTGCACGTCTGGCTACCTGGGATCCGCTCACGCGCCCCATCGTGTCGGAATATGCCGGTCAGGTTCGCTTCGAAAACATCGAAGAGGGCGCAACGGTTGCCAAGCAGCTCGACGAAGTGACGGGTCTGTCCACGCTCGTGGTCATCACGCCCAAGTCGCGTGGCGGCAAGATCGTGGCACGTCCGCAGATCAAGCTGATCAACGAGAAGGGCGATGAAGTGAAGATCGCCGGTACCGATCACGCCGTGAACATTTCGTTCCCGGTCGGTGCCCTGATTACCGTTCGCGACAGCATGAATGTGTCGGTCGGTGAAGTGCTGGCGCGTATTCCGCAAGAATCGCAAAAGACTCGCGACATTACCGGCGGTCTGCCGCGTGTGGCCGAGTTGTTCGAAGCACGTTCGCCCAAAGATGCCGGCATGCTGGCTGACGTGACCGGTACGGTCTCGTTCGGTAAGGACACGAAGGGCAAGCAACGTCTGGTCATTACCGACCTGGACGGTGTGAGCCACGAGTTCCTGATTCCGAAGGAAAAGCAGGTTCTGGTGCACGACGGCCAGGTGGTGAACAAGGGCGAAATGATCGTGGACGGCCCGGCCGATCCGCACGACATTCTGCGCTTGCAAGGTATCGAGCGTCTGGCGACTTACATCGTCGACGAGGTGCAGGACGTGTACCGCCTGCAAGGTGTGAAGATCAACGACAAGCACATTGAAGTCATCGTGCGTCAGATGCTGCGTCGTGTCCTGATCACCGATCCGGGCGATACCTCTTTCATCACCGGTGAGCAGGTCGAGCGTTCGGAGCTCTACAACGAGAACGATCGTGTGGTTGCAGACGGCAAGATTGCCGCTGTTTACGACAACGTGCTCCTGGGTATCACCAAAGCATCGCTGTCGACCGATTCCTTCATCTCTGCGGCTTCCTTCCAGGAAACCACGCGCGTGTTGACCGAGGCTGCCATCATGGGCAAGCGCGACGACCTGCGCGGTCTGAAAGAGAACGTCATCGTGGGTCGCCTCATCCCGGCGGGTACGGGTATGGCTTACCACCTGGCACGCAAGGACAAGGAAGCTCTGGAAGCAGCGGAACGCGAAGCCGCTCGCCAGCAGGCCAATCCTTTCGAGGACGCCCCTGTTGCTGCCGGTGTGGACCACAGCTCGGACGATACTCCGCCGCCCCCCGTGGACGACGTGTTTCGTGCCTGATGTGAACTAGATCGCTCGTTCGAAAAAAGCCGCCGATGGAGACATCGGCGGCTTTTTCTTTGTGTCTGCCGATGCGAAGCACGCATGATCCACGCTTTGGCACAACTGCTGAAATTCGGAACGAAGGCGTCAAGCCGCCGGCGATGTCGTCGTGACCGCCGTAGTTCTCAGCACGCTACCGGCCGCTCGGTATCCGGCCAGGCACGCCCCATCGCAGGAACATTTTTTGCGAGGCGTCGGCGATGCTGAAAGCTGGCGATTCCCCAACCGTCCCCGCCCAAGTGGCGACTCTGCAATGAGGTGATGACATGATGGCGACGCAACCCCAGATCAAGTCTGTAGCCATACGGGCAGTCGGGCGTCTGGCCACACGATTGGCGCCCGCTCACGAAGATGCCTCACATGGCGCGGTGGCTCAGGCGTTGGCAACGCTACTTGGCGTGCCCGTTGCCCCGACCAGCCGGCACCTGGGCGATGAGGGAGACTTGGATTTGCATGCACAGGGTAGGCTCTACGTCGTTCCGACCGACACGCTGATCGCTGGGGGTTCGACCGATGCGTTGAAGATCTCCGACGTGGGTCACTTGTTCGGCGGCCTGGCACCTTTTCCTTTCGTTGCGACGAAAGCGATCACCCACCCGCTTGTCGGCCCCCATGCGGTCGCACCGCTGGGATGGTCTGACCTCTTCGCGAAGCAGGTCGAGCACGCGGTGTTGGATGGGTGGTCAGTGTTCTCAGAGGTTGATGCGCATGAGGCTTGCGCGCGTCTGCTCGAGCAGGGACCTGTCCGTGTCAAACCGGTGCACGGTCGCGCCGGACGTGGGCAGACCGTGGTGCGCACGATGCGGGAACTTGCACCCGCCATGGCGGAGATCGATGTCGACGAACTGGCCCAGTGTGGGCTGGTGCTCGAGGCCCATCTGGACGACGTGGTGACGTTCAGCGTCGGCCACGTCCAGGTGGGCGATATGACTGCCGCCTATGTAGGTACGCAGTGTCTGACGGAGGATAACGCCGGCGAGTCGGTGTATGGTGGATCGACGCTGCATGTCGTGCGCGGCGGATTCGAGCATCTTCTGGCCCAGGATCTGTCTTCAGACGATCGACGTGCGATTGAGCAGGCGCGGGCGTACGATGCGGCAGCCTCGTCCTGCTATCCCGGATTGATTGCGTCGCGCCGCAACTACGATATGGTGACGGGGCGGGATGCGAAAGGACGTGCGGCGAGTGGTGTGCTGGAACAGTCTTGGCGCATCGGCGGCGCAAGCGGTGCTGAATTGGCAGCGCTCCTGGCTTTTCGCGAAGACCCTGCGCTAAATGTGATTCGTGCCAGCACGGTTGAACGTTACGGCGGCAAGCATCGTCCCCCTGCCGGGGCTGCAGTGGCATTTGACGGCGTTGATGCCGAGTGCGGGCCCATGATCAAGTATGTGACAACCGAACGCCTATGACCACCATCAGCAAGCCCATCGAAATCACTGTCCAGGACGAAGAAATTGCGGGTACTTTTCTGGCGCCCAATGACAAGATGCCAGGCGTCTTGTTTATTCACGGATGGGGCAGCGGGCAGAAGGGCGATATTGCGCGCGCCAAGGGCGTGGCGAGTCTGGGATGCGTGTGTCTAACGTTCGATTTGCGTGGGCACGCACGCAACAAGTCCAGATTGGGCGTCGTGTCGCGCGAAGATAATTACCGGGACGTGGTCGCGGCATATGATCTTCTTGCCTCGCATCCCAATGTAGACGCGGATGCCATCGCGGTTGTGGGCAGCAGCTACGGCGGTTATCTGGCGTCTATCTTGACCTCTCACCGCCCGGTGAAGTGGCTGGCGCTGCAGGTGCCGGCGCTGTATCGCGACGAGCATTGGACTCAGCCGAAGGGGGAGATTGATCGGGCGGATTTAACGGCGTACCGCAATACGCATGTCACGCCCGATGACAACCGAGCCTTGCGATCCTGCCGTGATTTCAAAGGTGACGTGCTGATCGTGGAATCAGAATTCGATAGCTTCGTTCCACACCCTGCCGTGATGAGTTATCGTGCCGCGTTTCAAAACACGCACTCGCTGACGCACCGAATCATTGATGGCGCTGATCACGCGCTTTCACTTGAGGTCTATCAGGAAGCCTACACAAGAATCCTGCTCAACTGGGCCCATGAGATGGTGACGGGCGCACGCATACAAGATCTGCGCTAATCGCCCGGCGCGCAGGTCATTCAGATGGGGTCGTGCGGCTCCCGCGCTTCAGGCCCTGGTGCATAAGCGGCCTCGTTGCCCGCCTTCGCCTGCATGAGTAAGCCGTGCAGCATTTCTGAAGAAAGACCATGCAACACCAGGCGATAACCTGCCCGCAATGTGGATAACGCCACAAGCGGGTGCTTGTTGTTAACCAGAATAAGATGCTGAGGCGCATTGGTGATTTTCGCGGCATATAAGCCGAGGGTTTCATCGAGTTGCAATGAGTTCGCAGCA
>JBAZPE010000055.1:0-8689 GCA_041648375.1 Burkholderiaceae bacterium
GGCACTGATGGCGTTGAACGACAGGCCGGGCGGCAGCATGAGGCCCTTTTGCGAACCGGCGATCGACACATCGACGCCCCAGGCGTCGTGGCGGTAATCCACAGAACCCAGTGACGAAATCGTGTCGACCATCAGCAGGGCGGGATGGCCTGTCGTGTTGATCGCGGATCGCACGGCGGCAATGTCGCTGGTCACCCCAGTGGCGGTTTCGTTGTGTACGACACAAACCGCCTTGATGGCCTGTCCGGAATCGTCACGCAAGGCCTGTGCGATTACGGCAGGGTCAACACCATGACGCCAGTCCCCCGGGATGAAGGTGACGTGCAGTCCCAGACGCTCGGCCAACCGTTTCCACAGCGCCGCAAAATGGCCGGTCTCCACCATCAGCACACGGTCACCCGCGCACAGCGTGTTGACCAGGGCAGCCTCCCAGGCGCCGGTGCCCGATGCCGGATAAATCACCACGTCCGCAGTGGTCTGGAAGACGGTTTTCATGCCGCTCAGGACGGCCTTGCCCAGCTCGCCGAATGGGGGGCCGCGATGATCGATCGTGGGGTGATCCATGGCGCGCAGCACGCGATCGGGCACATTGGTGGGGCCGGGGATCTGCAGAAAGTGTCGTCCCGAGGGGTGCGCGTTCAAGGCAAGCATTGCATGGTCTCCAAATATCATTTGTATACAACCTCGCAAATGACTCGCTAATCATCAAGTCAAGATGCTGCCGATTTGCGCCGCATTGTGTCGTCGCTCAGGCCTGCATGGACTCTATCCCATTGTTTTTATTCCGGGAATAGAGGGTATTCCCCATCAATCCATTTCGTGAACCCTGACTTATATTGAGTCAACTCCTGATTCAACAGCGCGATCATTTGTATACCAATGGGCGAAAACCTGGTCTCTGCCGAGCTTGTCAGCGCCATCCACGTGGAAAGTCGCACGCTGCCGTCTACGGTGGCTGCGCAATTGCGGCAGATGATGACCGAGGGCCAGCTTGCACCCGGGGCGCGCTTGAACGAGCGTGAACTGTGCGACGTGCTTGGGGTGTCCCGCACGCCTTTGCGAGAGGCGTTTCGTTTGCTGGCGGCACAGGGCCTGGTGGACATTCAACCCAACCGCGGTGCGCAAGTCGTCGCCATGTCGGAGCAGGACATTCGCGAGAGTTTTGAGGTGATAGGCGCGCTCGAGGCGCTGGCGGGCAAGAGCGCCTGCGAGCGTGCGACTGATGCAGAAATCGCCGAAGTGCGTGCGCTGACCTTCGAGATGATGGCCAGCCATGCCCGCCACGATCTGCCCGCCTATTACAAAGCCAACACGGCTATCCATGAGCTGCTCAAGCAGGCCAGCCACAACGCGCTGCTGGGTCAGTTGTACGACACATTGAATCTGCGCATACAGAGCTTGCGGTTTCACTCCAACGAGAATCGCGATAAGTGGGATCAGGCCATGCAGGAACATGTTGAGATGGTGCATGCCCTGACAGCGCGCGATGGTGAACGCCTGGCAGCCATCATGCACACCCATCTGCAGCGCAAATGCACGGCAGTCATCGCCGCCATGCGGGCGAGGGCCAGTGCGAGCGCGGCCCCCACCACGCAATAGCAAGCAGGCATCAGACACGCATCGCGCACGTAGCAACGCCCATTTCGACCTACCGCACGAGCATCGCCCAAAGCATCAACGATTTTCACTGCAGCATCGTTTTCGGCACTTTGCCCCCAACCGATTCGGTACAGAGGAGCCACACCATGGCTGAACGTCGCGTCAAAGCAGCATCATCGTACCCACTGAACATGTTCACACGCACCCTTGCGCAATCGCCGCGTGCGGGCATGTTCGGCATGCCGTTCAAACTGATGGCGGCCACGCTCGTGGCTGCCGGGCTGTTGTTTGCGGGCGGCCAGGCTCATGCGGGCAAGAAGGACGACACCCTGCGCATGGCGTATGACCAGGCGCCTGAAAGCGTGGATCCCTATTACAACAACGTGCGGGTGGGCGTGATCATCGCCGCCAACGTCTGGGACACATTGCTGTATCGCGATCCCCTGACCAATGAATACAAGGGACAACTGGCCAAGAGCTGGACGCAGGTCGATGACAAGACGCTGGAGCTCGAACTGCGTCAGGGCGTGAAATTCCACAACGGCGAAACCTTTGATGCCGACTCGGTGGTCTACACGTTGAACTTCGTTGCCGACCCGAAGAACAAGGCGGTGACACAGCAGAACGTGCGCTGGATCGACAAGGTTGAAAAAATCGATCAGTACAAAGTGCGCATCATCAGCAAGGAACCGTTTCCGGGCGCAAAGGAATATCTGTCGACCACGGTTGCTATTCACCCCGCAAAATACTATGCCGAGGTGGGCCCCCAGGGCATGAACGCCAAGCCAGTGGGCACCGGGCCATATAAGGTCGTGGACTATCAGCCCGGCAAGGCCATCACCATGGAGCGCAATACCGAATACTTCAAGGATTCGCCCAAGCGTCAGCCCACGATAGGCAAGGTGGTGATCCGCTTCATCCCGGATCGTCAGACGCAGATGGCCGAGGTAATCTCGGGCGGTGAAGACTTCATCATGCACGTGCCCAAGGATCAGGCCGAACAGCTCAAGGGCATGCCGAACCTGCAGGTGCTCAGCGGCAACACCATGCGCATCGTGTTCATGCAGATGAACATTCTGGATGGCACGCCGGCCCCTCAGCTCAAGGATGAGCGCGTGCGCCGAGCGATCGCCCATGCAATCGACCGCGAAGCCATCATCAAGAACATCGTGGGTGAGGGCGCCCAGATTCTGAACACCATCTGCACGCCCTCGCAGGTCGGCTGCACGCAAGAGGGTGCCACGGTCTACAAGTATGACCCGGCGCTGTCGAAGAAACTGTTGGCAGAAGCAGGCTTCCCGAATGGTTTTGAAATCGATCTTGCCGCCTACCGCGAGCGTAATCAGACGGAAGCGATCATCAACTACTTGCAGGCCGTGGGCATCAAGGCGAAATTGAATTTCCTGCAATACGCCGCCATGCGCGATATGACACGCGCCAACAAATCGTCGCTCACGCATCAGACCTGGGGTTCGAACCTGGTGAACGATGTGTCAGCCTCCACGCCGGTCTATTTTGCATTCGGCGGTGATGACATCACCCGTGATGCCAAGGTGCGTGAACTGCTGGACAAGGGCGATCGCACCATCGATCCCCAGGTGCGCCAGTCGGTCTACAAGGAAGCGCTGGGCATCATTGCCGACAAAGCCTACGCGGTGCCGCTGTGGTCCTTGCCCGTGTACTACGTCGCCAACAAGGACGTGTCGTTCAAGGCCTATCCCGACGAGCTCGTTCGTTTCTGGGAAATGAGCTGGAAGTAAGCCGTTCCCCGCCGTGTGATGCCATGGGCATCGCACGGCAAGCACCTTGAGGCAATCCATCGATGCTTGCGTTCATGACCAAACGCCTGGGACTAGCCATCCTGGTCGCGTTGACAGTATCCATACTGGCTTTCCTGCTGCTGCATCTGTCAGGTGACCCGGCGCTGGCGCTCGCTGGCGAAGGCGCACGTCAGGCCGACATTGAAATGATCCGCAAGGCATATGGCCTGGATCGCCCCATCGTCGTGCAGTATGCCGATTGGCTCTGGCGCATCATGCAGGGTGATTTCGGCATGTCGGTCTACTTCAAAACGCCAGCCGGCCCGTTGATTCTCGCCAAACTGGGCACCACGCTCATGCTGGGTGTGGCCGCGCTGGGCGTGGCACTGGCCGTGTCGATTCCGCTGGGCGTACTGGCCGCGCTGTACAAGGGCAGCATCATTGATCGCTTCTGTCTGGCCATTGCCGTGCTGGGCCAGGCCTTGCCCAATTTCTTCTTCGCCTTGCTGCTGATCATGTTTTTCTCGATCAGCCTGCGCATTCTGCCGGTATCGGGCAGCGGCACCTGGCAGCACTTCGTCATGCCTGCGATCGCATTGGGCTACTACATTGCGCCCGCCTTCATGCGCCTGATCCGGGCCGGCATGATTGAAGTGCTCAGCGCCGACTACATCCGCACGGCACGCGCCAAGGGGTTGCCGGCACGCACGGTGATTTTCAAGCATGCCTTGCGCAACGCCATCGTGCCGGTCGTGGCACTCGCTGCGGTGCAGTTGGGCTACCTGCTGGGTGGCTCGGTCGTCATCGAGACCATCTTCGCGCTCGACGGGCTGGGCTATCTCGCCTATCAGAGCATCACGTTCAAGGACTACCCGGTCATGCAACTGATCGTCCTGCTGCTGTCAGTGCTCTACGTGCTGCTCACGCTTGCTTCCGATATCGCCAACGCGTGGCTCGACCCACGCATTCGAGTGTCCTGATCATGTCGCTGACCCCGCCCACCACGATCGACCCTACGCGGCCTGGTGCACAGTCGACCCAGTCGCTGGATAGCCCTGCGCTGGCTGCTGCCGCGCTTTCAGGCGAGCAGGCAGTGACCGGCGCCACCGACCTCGGCACCCGTGCCCTGGCCGGCGCTGCGGCCCCGGGCGCCCAAGCAGCGCCCGGTGCGCCGGGCCCAGGCAGCCAGGATCGCGGCACCCGCCCATCGCTCGCGCGGCGTATTTGGCAGAACAAGGCGCTGTTCACCGGCGGCGGCATTCTCTTGCTGATCCTGCTGATCGCCTTGCTTGCCCCCTGGATCTCGCCGCATGACCCCTATGTGCAGAATCTGGCCAATCGCACCATTCCGCCGGTGTGGAGCGAGCGGGGCAGTTGGGTTCATCCCCTGGGCACCGATCAATTGGGCCGCGATTACCTCTCCCGCATTTTCTATGGCGCGCGCATCTCGCTGCTGATCGGTGCCAGCGTGGCGCTGATCTCCGGCATCATCGGTACCGTCATGGGCATGGCCGCCGGTTACTTCGGTGGACGCGTGGATATGGTGGTGTCGTTTCTGGTCACCACCCGCTTGTCCATGCCCGTGATACTGGTGGCCTTGGCCACCGTCGCGATCGTAGGCGGCTCGTTGTGGGTGGTCATCCTGGTGCTGGGCCTGTTGAAATGGGACCGCTTCGCCGTCGTGATGCGCAGTGCCACCCAACAGGTTCGATCGTTGGAATACGTGGCGGCGGCACAGGCAGCAGGGGCTTCGACCTGGCGCATCGTGCGTGGCGAAGTGTTGCCCAACGTCGTGCCTCACCTGATCGTCATTGCCACGCTAGAGGCGGCCAGCGCCATCTTGCTGGAAGCATCGCTCTCTTTCCTGGGCCTGGGCGTGCAGCCGCCCTTGCCGTCATGGGGGCTGATGATTTCTGAAGCCAAGGCCTACATGTTCTTCTCGTTCTGGCTGATTTCCATTCCCGGCACTGCGCTCGCGTTGCTGATCTTCGCGATCAATCTGGCAGGCGACGGGCTGCATCAATTTCTGACGCCCCAGGAGCGGACCTGATGGATAACCTCAGTACCCCGACTGCGGTCGACACCCCGGTCGCCCCTCGCGATGTCGTCCTGGATGTGCAGGGCCTGCATGTCGACATCGCCACGGGCCGCGGCCCCCTGCACGCCGTGCGCGACATTTCCTTCACCGTGCGCCGGGGTGAAACCCTGTGCCTGGTGGGCGAATCGGGCTGCGGCAAATCCATGACCTCGCTTGCCATCATGGGCCTGCTCCCCAAAGCCGCCCAACGTCGTGCACGCACCCTCTCCATGCTGGGCGAGGACCTGAACACCGCAAACAAAGGGCGCATCAATCGCCTGCGCGGCAACAAAATGGCCATGATCTTCCAGGAGCCCATGACCGCGCTGAACCCCGCCTACACCATTGGCGAACAGCTGATGGAACACTACATCTATCATCGCAAAGCCTCGACCACCCAGGCCCGCGCACGCGCCATCGAACTCCTGGAAAAGGTCGGCATCGCTTCAGCCGGCCAGCGACTGGGCCAGTATCCCCATCAACTCTCGGGTGGCCTGCGCCAGCGCGTGATGATCGCCATGGCGCTGATGTGCGGCCCCGAACTGCTGATTGCGGACGAACCCAGCACCGCACTGGACGTCACCATCCAGGCGCAGATCCTGCGTCTGCTGGCAGACCTGCAGGCCGAGCTGGGTATCGCCATGGTGCTGATCACCCACGACCTGGGCGTGGTGGCGCGCATCGCCAAGAACGTAGCCGTCATGTATGCCGGGCAGATCGTGGAGGAGGGGCCGGTGCGCGACATCTTTGCACGACCCATGCACCCCTACACGGAAGGCCTGTTGAGCTGTATTCCCGTGCCCGGGCGCACGCAGCCCGGAGGTGACCTGGGTACCATCGCCGGTGTGGTGCCATCGCTGGTGGGGGACCTGCAAGGCTGTGCGTTCAGGGATCGCTGCCCGCACGCCCGGCCACGGTGCGCCGAAGACGTGCCGGTGCGCAGCACAGGACAGGGCCATCAATGGCGCTGCATCAAGAACGAGGACGGAGTTTTCGCATGAACGCACCGCTGATAGACGCTCGCGCCCTGAGCCGAAGCTTTTCCATCAACACCGGCATGTTCAAACCCCGTCGCACGCTGCACGCCGTCAACGAGGTCGAACTGACTGTCGAACGTGGTGATGTGCTGGGCATTGTGGGTGAATCCGGTTGCGGCAAATCCACACTGGCGCGCATGCTGCTCGGGCTCATTCCTCCCACCAGCGGCGCGATGTTCCTGGAAGGCAAGGACATCAAGGAGATGTCGCGATTCGACATCGCCCGCCGCGTGCAACCGGTGTTTCAGGATCCCTATTCATCACTGAACCCGCGCCGTACCATCGCCTCCATCGTATCCCTGCCGCTGGAGGTGCACGGTGTGGACAACCCCCGCCAAAGCAAAGCCATCGCCATGCTTGAACGCGTGGGCCTGCCGCCGCGGCTGGCTGATAGCACCCCGGGTCAGTTGTCCGGTGGCCAGCGCCAGCGCGTGGCCATCGCACGCGCGCTGGTCATGAACCCTGAAGTGGTGATCTGTGACGAACCCACCTCTGCATTGGACGTATCGGTACAGGCGCAGATCATGAACCTGCTCATGGCCCTGCGCCGCGAGTTCAACCTGACCTATGTCTTCATCAGCCACAACCTGGCCGTGGTCGAACACATCGCCACCCACGTCGCCGTGATGTATCTGGGGCGCGTCGTGGAATCCTGTGCCACTGCCGATCTGTTCCACAACCCACGCCACCCCTATACACAGGCCTTGCTGGCATCGGTGCTCACGCCCGAACCGGATCTGGGCATACCGGACATGGGGCTGGGACTATCCTTTCCTGACCCGGTCAACCCGCCATCGGGCTGCCCGTTTCACCCCCGCTGCAAACACGCCATGCCTCAATGCAGCACGATCCGCCCGCCGCTCATCGAACGCGAAGCCGGCCTGATCGCCTGCCACCTCTACCCTGCCGAAGAAAGGACACTGCAATCATGACGCGCGACGCCGTTATCGAACTGGCCCGACAGTGCTTCGATTCGGGCGAGTTCCGACGCACCCTTGCCCAGCGCCTGGAACTGCCCACCGAAAGCCAGAACCCTGAACGCGCCGAGGTGCTGGCCACTTACCTTGACGCGCACATGCGTCCGGCCTTCGAAGCCATGGGCTTCACCTGCGAAACCCTGCATCACCCCAAGGCACCCGGCCCCTTCCTCTTTGCGCAAAGAATCGAAGACCCGTCGTTGCCGACGGTGTTCGGCTATGGCCACGGTGACACCATTCGTGGTCTGGATGCCGAATGGAAACCCGGCACGCAGCCCTGGGCGCTGACCGAACATGAAGGCATGTGGTTCGGCCGCGGCATTGCTGACAACAAGGGCCAGCACACGATCAACATGGAAGCGCTGCGCCTGGTGTTGCAGGCGCGTGGCAAGCTCGGCTTCAATGCCAAATACTTGATCGAGATGGGGGAAGAAACGGGCTCCATGGGCCTGCGTGAACTGTGCGAGCAGCACAAGGCGCGTTTCGCCGCCGATCTGCTGCTGGCCTCCGATGGCCCAAGACTGAGTGCCGAACGGCCCACCGTGTTCCTGGGCGCACGCGGCGCCATGAATTTCGACCTGTCGATCGAGGCGCGTGCGGGGGGGCACCACTCCGGCAACTGGGGCGGCCTGATCTCCAACCCGGGGATTCAGTTGGCGCACGCCATTGCCACCATCGTCTCGCCCACCGGCCAGATCCGTGTGCCGCAATGGGTCCCGAAAGAGGTGCCCGCGTCGGTGCGCCGTGCCCTGGCCGACTGCGAAGTCGATGGCGGCAGCGACGGCCCCGTGATCGAACCCAACTGGGGTGAAGCGGGATTGACGCCTGCCGAACGCGTATTTGGCTGGTGCTCGTTTGAAGTGCTGGCCTACAAGACCGGCAACCCAGACACGCCCGTGAACGCCATTCCCCCTCGTGCCTGGGCACGCTGCCAGTTGCGTTTCGTGGTGGGTGTGGATGGCGACGACATCCTGCCGGCACTGCGTCGACATCTGGACCGCCAGGGCTTTCCGATGGTGAACGTGGCGCCTGCGCGTGATGTGATGTTTCACGCTACGCGCACCGATCCGGATGATCCGTGGGTGCAGTGGGTGGTGGCCTCGCTTGAGAAGACCAGCGGGAAGAAGCCTGCGCTATTGCCCAATCTCGGCGGGTCGCTGCCCAATGACATTTTTACGGATGTGCTGGGGTTGAGAACGATATGGGTACCGCATTCCTATCCGGGATGTTCGCAGCATG
>JBAZPE010000056.1:0-8682 GCA_041648375.1 Burkholderiaceae bacterium
GTGAGGTTCTTCCCTTCCAGTACCAGGGGTGCGTGGGCGGGAGCGGGCGGCGGTATTTGTCCAGACGCTGGCACAGGCGCCGCGAGGGATGTCGACATATCAATGCTCATGGTTGCGCACTCGCTGCGGAAAGATGCCCCGCGGGCGGATGATGAGGAAACCGATCACGACCAGGCCATAGAACAGAATGCGGTAGTCCGAAAAGGCGCGCAGCTTCTCCGGCAACATGGTCAGCAGGAAAGCACCCACGATCACACCCAGCACGTTGTCCATGCCGCCGGCAATCACCATGGTCATGATGGTCACCGAGACCAGGAAGGTGAAATTGTCGGGCGAGATGAAGCTGACATAGAACGCGTAGACGGTGCCTGCGAATCCGGCCAGGAAGGCATCCACGGCGAAGGCTTGCACCTTGAACCAGGTCACGTTGATGCCACTGGCGCGTGCGGCCAGTTCGTCATCACGCAACGCGTTCCACGCCAGGCCCACGCGTGAACTGTGCAGCCGTTGTGCCGACACGATGGCCAGCCCCACCAGTGCCGAGGACAGGTAGTAGTAATTGCCCTGCCCGGGCAGGCTATAGCCGAACAGCGTGATGGGGTCGTTGAACGAGTGACCGAACAGCACCGGCGACGGGATGCCCACCAACCCGTTGGCGCCACCGGTCCACTCGAAATTCATCAGCAACTGGTGCACGACAATGCCGAAAGCGATGGTGACCAGCGCCTGATAGCTATCGCGGGTGCGCATGGAAGGCAAACCGAGCAGAAAGCCGAACGTGGTGGCCACGATGGCCGCCACCAGCAGGCAGACCCAGAAGCTCACGCCGAAATGGATGGCCAGCAGCGCCGAAGCATACGCACCGATCCCGTAGGACGCACCCGTGGCGAAGTTGGGAATGTTGGCGCTGCCCAACTGAAAATTGAGCGCCAGTGCGAGCACGGCATACAGGTTGGCGATGATCAGCAAATGCAGCGCATAGCTATCACCGTTGAGCAGCCACGGAAAGATGCCTACGATGACCAGACCCACGGCAATGGCCAGCGCACGCGAACGACGAAAGCCGCTGACCAGACGCTCTTCGAGCACCGGCCTTTTCTGCACGGTGACCAGCAGCACCGCGAATACAGCCAGCAGGACCAGCACGGTGATCCAGCTCTCTGCCAGCAGAAAATGGCGCAGCAGTGCCGCCCCGCCTACCGTCACGGTGATGACGATGGCCCGATCGATCAGGCGATCCGAACCTGAGGATGTTTGCATCAGACCTTCTCCACTTTTTGAACACCGAACAGCCCGGCCGGACGGAAGATCAGTACGACGATCACCAGCGCGAACACGAACACCAGGCGATACGACGTCCCGTTGGGCACATAGCCCTGCACGATGGTTTCGATCGCGGCAATCAGCAGGCTGCCGACGATGGCACCGCCCAGACAGCCCAACCCGCCCACCACCGCTGCCGAAAACCCGATCAATCCGGCCTGTACGCCGAAATCGAAACGCACGACCCCGGCATAACTGGCCAGAAAGATGCCGCCCACTGCACCGACGGCAGAAGCGATGAAAAACGTATTGCGAAACACGGGGCCAGGCGCGATGGCGAACAGGCGGGCCGTCTCCCTGTCCTGCGACACAGCACGGATGCGCATGCCCATTGGCGTGCGATGCAGCACATAGAGCAAGGTCGCCACCAGGCCGACCGAGACCAGCACCGACACCACGCTGATCAAGGGCACTGCGCCAAACGGCGTGGCCAGCGCACCCTGAGCGATGGCGGGAAACGCGTGCGGGTTGCTGCCCTCGGGGTAGAGGTGGCGTATCAGTTCACGGATGACGATGCCGAGCGCCACCGTTGCGACCAGCGGCATCATCGCCGGTGCGTCGCGAAATCGACCGATCACCAGGCGATCGAGCGCCACGCCCAGCCCGCCGACCACGGCAATGGCAATGAGGCAGGCCAGCCCCAGCACCACCCAGGCGGAACTGCCCAGCAGCGTCGTCGCCAGCGCCTGCACGGCCGCCAGTGCGACAAAAGGGGCCACCATGGCAACATCGCCGTGGGAGAAATGGATCACCTGCAACACGCCGAAGAGCAGGCTGAATCCCAGCGCAAGCAGGCTGTAGATACATCCCAGCGTGAGCCAGTTGATGATTTGCTGGAACAGCATGTCGTTCATAGTCTATTGATCCCCTCGACGTAGTGCGGCTGCGACATCGGTATGCAGGATTAAAACAAGATAAGCGTGGGGCCTGCGTCGAATTTCCCAACGAACTGAATCGGAAAACCCGAAGCAGCAGGGCGGGTCGCGCTGCTAGGATGCGTTCGCATATACTCGACCGTCATCCTCAACCTGCGTGCTTCAGGCATCCCATGCGTCCTCTGCGTTCGCCAAGCCTACTGTTGGATCTGCCTCACCCCGACAGGGGCGATGACGCTTTGATGATGGACGCAGCGTGCTGACGCGCCTGACCTTCCGTCAGTTGGAATACTGTGTCGCGGCTGCGGATTTCGGCAGCATCTCGGTGGCTGCCGAACGCATTCACGTCTCACCCTCCTCCATTTCCTCGGCCATTACACAGGTCGAAGCCGAACTGGCCGTGCCGCTGTTCGTGCGTCACCATGCCCAGGGCCTGTCGATCACGCCGGTCGGCACGGAAGTCCTCAAGCAGGTTCGCCACCTTCTGAGTCAGGCCATGGCGCTGTACGACGTGGCCGGCGATGCCCAGGGCGCGGTGCGCGGGCCGCTGCGCGTGGGCTGCTTCAGCCCGCTCGCAGCCATGGTGGCGCCCGAACTCTGCCAGGGGTTTGCGCGTGCGCATCCCGGCGTGCAGGTCTCGCAGATCGAGGATCACCAGGAAGGCCTGATCGAGCGCCTGCGGCACGCGCAGATCGACGTGGCAATCACGTACGACCTGAACGTCGCGCAGTCCGACATCTCGTTCGAGGCACTGGCCTGCCTGCCGCCCCAGATCATCGTCAGCGAACTCGATGAACTGGCGCAGCGCCGGGAAGTGCTGTTCAAGGATCTGGCTGATCGCCCCATGGTCTTGCTCGATCTGCCGCTGAGTCGGGAGTACTTCCTGTCGCTCTTTCGCGAGGCCGGGGTCACGCCGCAGATCGTGGCCCATTCCAAAAGCCCCGATGTCGTGCGCTCGCTGGTCGCAAATGGGGTGGGGTATTCGCTCACGAACGTACGCCCGCGCGCAAGCGCTTCGCTGGACGGCAAGAAAATCGTCAACGTGCCCCTGCGCGGCAAGCACCGCCCCATGAAGCTCGGCCTGGCCTGGGCACGCGACCAGAAACCTCGCCACGTGGTCGAAGCCTTCATGGACCGGTGCCGCAAATTCATCTCCAATGAATATATCCCGGGCATGACCGCCCCTGGCCGTGTGAGCCGGTCGGCGCCTGACGCCCAGCCCCCATCGGGTCCTGTGGGATAATCCCGGTCGCGGCCCAGAGCACGGCTCAAGAGGTTGTTCGCACGGGCGCATGCAGGGCCTTTATTGCCTGGCCCGTTTTCCTATCCGCGACCTTTTCCAAGCCAACGACATGCCCGTATACCGTTCCAAGACATCCACCGCCGGCCGCAATATGGCAGGTGCCCGCTCCCTGTGGCGCGCCACCGGCATGAAAGACGAAGACTTCTCCAAACCCATCATCGCGGTGGTCAACTCGTTTACCCAGTTCGTGCCCGGCCACGTGCACCTGAAGGACCTGGGCCAACTGGTGGCACGCGAAATCGAAGCCGCAGGCGGTGTGGCCAAGGAATTCAACACCATCGCCGTCGATGACGGCATCGCCATGGGTCACGATGGCATGCTTTACTCGCTGCCCAGCCGCGACATCATCGCCGACTCGGTCGAATACATGGTGAACGCCCATTGCGCCGACGCCATGGTGTGCATCTCCAACTGCGACAAGATCACCCCGGGCATGCTGATGGCTGCCATGCGCCTGAATGTGCCCGTCATCTTCGTGTCCGGCGGTCCCATGGAAGCCGGCAAGACGCAGTTGATGAACCCGACCACCAAAACCGTGGAGTTCAAGAAGCTCGACCTGGTGGATGCGATGGTCATTGCGGCCGATGCCGCCTACTCCGACGCCGATGTGGCCGAAGTCGAACGCTCGGCGTGTCCGACCTGCGGATCGTGCTCGGGCATGTTCACCGCCAACTCGATGAACTGCCTGACCGAAGCACTGGGCCTGTCCCTGCCGGGGAACGGTACCGTGGTGGCCACCCATGCCGATCGGGAAAAACTGTTCCGTCGTGCAGGCAGCCGCATTGTGGAAATCGCGCGCCAGTATTACGAGCAGGACGACGAGCGCGTCCTGCCCCGCTCGGTGGGCTTTGCTGCCTTCGAAAACGCCATGACGCTGGACATCGCCATGGGCGGGTCCACCAACACCATTCTGCATCTGCTGGCGATTGCCCGCGAGGCCGGCATCGACTTCACCATGAACGACATCGATCGCCTCTCGCGTGTGGTGCCACAGTTGTGCAAGGTGGCGCCCAACACGAACAAATATCACATTGAAGACGTGCATCGTGCCGGCGGCATCATGGCCATCCTGGGCGAACTGGATCGCGCAGGCAAGCTGCACACCGATGTCCCCACCGTGCACGCGCCTAGCCTGAAGGACGCGTTGAACCAATGGGATATTGCGCTTACCCAGGATGAGGCTGTCAGAACGTTCTACATGGCGGGCCCGGCGGGTGTTCCCTCGCAAGTGGCCTTCAGCCAGAACACGCGCTGGCCCAGTCTGGATCTGGACCGTGCCGAAGGCTGTATCCGTTCTTACGAACACGCTTTCTCCAAGGAAGGCGGGCTCGCCGTGCTGACCGGCAACATCGCCATCGATGGCTGCGTCGTCAAGACCGCTGGCGTGGACGAGAGCATCCTCGTGTTCGAGGGCAAGGCACACGTTACCGAATCCCAGGACGAAGCAGTCGAGAACATCCTGAACGACAAGGTGCAGGCGGGCGACATCGTGATCGTGCGCTACGAGGGACCAAAAGGTGGACCCGGCATGCAGGAGATGCTCTACCCCACGAGCTATATCAAGTCCAAGGGGTTGGGCAAGGCCTGCGCACTGCTCACCGACGGCAGATTCTCCGGCGGCACTTCCGGGCTGTCGATCGGCCACTGCTCGCCTGAAGCTGCAGCGGGCGGCACGATCGGGCTGGTGCGCAATGGTGACATCGTGCGTATCGATATTCCTAATCGAACGATCAATGTGCTGGTCTCCGATGAAGAACTAGCCACGCGTCGAGAAGCGCAGAACGCACTGGGCTGGAAGCCGGCCAAGCCACGGCCACGCAAGGTGTCGGCAGCGCTGAAGGCTTATGCCAAGTTGGTGATGTCGGCCGATAAAGGGGCGGTGCGCGACGAATCGCTGCTGGACGACTGACCGGGTTGTAGCGGCTGCCCGCGCCCGGGCAGGGCGAGGCTTCAGCCCCACGAATGGCGCTGGCGCCTCACCGCACACTGGGTCAGTGCTAGCTGGTGGCGCCACGCCATCAGGGCCCTGTTGTCGGGCCCGTTCAGAACGACAATGACCCGCGCGCCTGGACCCGTTCAGAACGACGCAGTCACACCGGCGTAGTAGGCGCGGCCAAGTTCGTTATAGGTCTGTGCACCCGCGTAATCTGCCGAGCCTGCTCGGTACAGACGCTTGTCGAACACGTTGCTCACACCGACCACGAAACGCAGGTTGTCGTTCACGGTGTAGCGCGTGCTCAGGCCAACCAGCGCATAAGGCTTGATATCCAGGCGGTTCTCTTCAGGAATCTCGATGTTGCGCCTGGGGATGAACGACGGTGATTTCTGCTTGCCATACCAGGTCACGTTGGCCTGAACACCCCACTTCTCGGTGACGCGCCAGTCGAAGGCCGAATTCACCGTAAACCGCGGAATCACGCTCAACGGCTCGCCTGTGCGCTTGTCCTTGGATTCGATCATGTAGGTAAAGTTGGTGGTCCAGTCCACCGCTGCACCCAGCGGCACGAACAGATTTCCCTCGAATCCCTGCACGACGGCCCGGTCCGCGTTTTCCCACTGCAGCACACGCTGCCCGGTACCCGGCACGATGGACACGAACTGGTTGCCGGCCACGATCTTGTTCTTGTAGTCGTTGCGAAAGTAGGCCGCACTGGCACGCCAACCACCCGAGTCATACGCCAGCCCGATTTCCTTGTTTACGCTGGTTTCCGGCGACAGGTTCTCATTTCCCTGCAGGAAGCAACCACCGCTGTTGGTCTGCGCCTGGTTGCAACCGAATCCACGACTGAATAGCAAATAGTTCGGATTCGCCTGGTAAAGATTGGGCGCCTTGTATGCCCGCGCGATCCCACCCTTCACCGTCCAATTCGTCGCCACCTTGTACGACGCATTCAGGCTAGGACTCCAGTTCGTGCCGAACTTGTTGTGGTGATCCATACGCACGCCGGGTGTGACGATCAGGCGGTCGGTCGCCTCGATGTTGTCCTCGGCGTAAAAGGCGTAGCTGTTGGCTGTGCTGCGCGTTTGATCGCGGCTGAAACCATCGATCACTCCTGGCGCCGGGTCCCAGAAACTATTGCGCAGTGCGCCTGGATCATCCAGCGTTTCGCGCAGGTATTCCAGGCCGAACGTCGCGACCTGTTCCACACCGGCGCGCAATGGCACGTTGACCTCGCCATTGAGCCGCCAATTCTTCAGTTTCGCGGTGTACCAGCCCTCACCCTGTTGCGGTGCCCCTTCCGGCCCGCCCGCCAATCCTTCGTTCAAACGCGAATTCCGGGTGTAGTCCTGTGCAGCCGAGACGCGTGAACTGCCCCATTCCCACTCACCGCGATGCGTCAGACTGAAAGCATTGCGCTGCATGACATTGGTTTCTTTGCCATACAAACTATCGATGAACGCGGGATTGCCACCATCGTTGTTCAACATCGTGTCACCGGCAAATCGATTGCCCTGGCGACTGTAGGATGCGTCCAGATCCAGCGTCTGGGTTTTCGTCAGCGCCCAGCTCAACAGCGCATTTAGATCCTGATTCACCACGCCTTCACGTCCGGCCAACCCGCTCGAATCGGCGGTAATGTTGCGTGCATTGATATCGCGCGCATCCGGCTTGGTGTCACTGTAGTTCCCATACACTCGAAACGACACCTTGTCGGTGGCGGGTCCGCTCAGGCGCACGTTGGTCCGGTAAGTGGCACCCTCGTCGCCATTCTCGGGCTGATTGGTATAGGTCGTCACCGAGCCGGAAAGTTTGTCGGTCGGACGTTTGGTGATGATATTGATGACACCGCCCATCGCCCCCGAGCCATACCGCGCCGCGGCAGGCCCACGCAGGACCTCGATGCGCTCCACCTCCTCAGGCGGCACCCAATTGGTTTCCCCTCGCGTATCGCGATCGCCATTCCAGCCATATCTCACCGAGTTGCGTGATGTCGTGGGCTTGCCATCGATTAGCACCAGCGTATTTTCAGGTCCCATGCCACGGATATCGATCTGGCGATTATTCCCGCGATTACCACTTGCGCTGTTTCCTGTCAGGTTCACCCCAGGCTCGCGACGAATGATCTCGGAAAGATCATTCACGGGCGGACGCTTTTCGATCTCTTGCGCGGTGATCACAGAGACCCCCAGCGATTCCTTGATTTCCTCTTCGGCGGTCCCCAGCACATCGACGGTCTGCATGTCGTGGATGGCAGGGACACTCTGTGCTGTGGCGGCGCACGATGCCAGCAACAGCGCGGCAGCGCAGCTCGCACGCAGCGGGAAATCAGGACGGGACACGACATTCTCCTTTATTGACTGGTTTTGATAATTATTCTCATTATTATTAACCAAGTCAAAGCTTTTCTGAATATTCGCTGAACCAGGGCGCGCCCACCTTGTTTGTCATAATGGCGACCCATCCAAGGGCGCGTCTTGACGTGACCCGATTCCGGCACACGCCTACGAGAAACTATGAACCGAAATCTGAAAGCTTTCCTTGTTGCCATGGTGGCGGCGATCTTTGCATTTCTGGTGCTAGCCTATTTCAGAGGTTCCTGACGTCCCGGCGCATTGCGCCACGGCTTCTTGCGCGATGCGTAAGCGGTTGAGCCTGGCGCAATGCGATATCTTTTGCAACGCAACACGATGACATCAGACGACTGGCGCATTAATTGCTCCGTGTCGGCACCAACACTCATGCGAGAATTTCATGGCGACCCCGTTCAAAGTCGGCGACCACGTGCAATGGAACTCGGAGGCGGGTCGCATTTCGGGCAAAATCACCAAAGTGCACAAGCAGGATTTCGAGTTCATGGGGCGCACGCGTCGCGCGTCCGCAGAGGCGCCCCAGTTCGAGGTAGAAAGCGAGAAGACCGGCCGCAAGGCGGCCCACAAAGGCGACGCATTGACCAAGCATTCGGGGTGAGAAATCAGCCCAGCATTTCGCGCACTTTGATCCCGAGCTCTTCGATGCGGAAGGGCTTGGTAATCATCGACATGTTGGTGCCCAGATACCCTGCTCGAATCGCGGCATTTTCGGCGTAGCCCGTTACGAACAGCACCGGCAGTTCGGGACGATGCTGGCGTGCCACTTCGGCCAGCTGACGGCCGTTCATGCCCGGCAAACCCACGTCGGACACCATGATGGACAATGCCCCTTCGGCCTCCAGGATACGAATGGCGGCATTGGAATCCTCC
>JBAZPE010000057.1:0-8602 GCA_041648375.1 Burkholderiaceae bacterium
CAGGAAGCCTCTTCGGACTTGATCTTGACGAAGGTGCCCGACATGTCGGTCTTCCAGGTCACGCCGTCGAACACGAAAAATTCTGGCTCGGGACCAAAGAAGGCGGTGTCGCCCAGGCCCGAAGACTTCAGGTACGCTTCTGCGCGCTTGGCCAGCGAACGGGGATCGCGATCGTAACCCTTCAGGTCAGACGGTTCTACCACGTCGCAGGTGACGATCATCGTCACTTCTTCACGGAACGGATCCAGCTTGGCGGTGCTCAGGTCGGGAATGAGCAGCATGTCCGATGCTTCAATACCTTTCCAGCCAGGGATCGACGAACCGTCGAAAGCCTGACCGGCTTCAAACTTGTCTTCGTCGACTGCCGAACGAGGCACCGAGATGTGGTGCTCGCGGCCAGCCGTGTCGGTGAAGCGAAAGTCGACGAATTTGACTTCCTGCTCATCGATCTGTTTAAGAATGTCTTTCGGGCTTGCCATGTCATCTCCAGAGAAAAAGGGCCGAGAGGTTCCGCCGCTCGGTTGGCAGAACAGTTAAAGCAAAACGTGTGCCAACTTTATGAAGGGGAAACTAGCGGGCACACCCGAGATACGCCCCAACATGGTGCATATCTCGGCGCATAATCGTGCATCGATAGCACCACTATAGTGCATCCCCCGCGCACGAAAATGCTATAGAAACATTTCCTGCAGGTCGTTCAGGAACCGCCATCCCAGTGGCGTTGCCCGAATTCGCATGGGATCGCCATCGAGTAGCCCCCGATTTACCGCTGCCTCCAATTGGTGCGCAATCGTGGCCAGCGACAGGCCCGTGCGTTCCGAGAAGTGACTGCTGGGCACCCCTTCGCGCAGCCGCAGCGCATTGAGCATGAACTCGAAAGGCAACTCGGTGCGTCCGACCTGCTGCTCCGTGGCGATGTGAGCGCCCTGCCCGGCCAGCGCCTGCGTCATCCATCCTTGCGGATTGCGCACACGCGATTGCCGAATGATGCGGTCGTGAAATGACAGTTTGCCGTGCGCGCCGGGGCCGATGCCCAGATAGTCGCCGAATTCCCAGTAGTTCACGTTATGTCGGCTGCGTGCCTGAGGCTTGGCGAAGGCCGAGACTTCATACCGATCGTAGCCAGCCGACATAAGCTGGGCTTCGATCAGTGATTGCATCTCGTCGGACAGGTCATCGTCTGGCAGATTTTTCGGCGGAAACTTCGCGAATACGGTTTGCGGTTCCAGCGTCAGGTGGTACAGCGAAAGATGCTCGCTGCCAAACGAGAGCGCCTCCCGAAAATCCTGTTCGCATCCCGCCAGCGTCTGGCCCGGCAGCGCAAACATCACGTCCAGGTTCACCCGATCGACTGCCCGCTGGGCCATTCCGATGGCCTCGCGCGCCTGGCGGGCGTCGTGCACGCGGCCCAGCGCCTTCAGTTGCGTATCGTCGAAGGTCTGAATGCCCAGCGATATGCGATTGATGCCGCTGTCCGCATAGGCCTTGAAGCGCGCAGCCTCGGAGGCACCGGGGTTGGCCTCCAGCGTCACCTCGGCATCCGGCCACAGATTCAGGTGCGAACGCAGCATGGCCATCAATTCGTCCATGGCCTGTGCAGACAGCAGGCTGGGCGTGCCGCCACCGATGAATACCGTCATGACCTGCCGTCCCCAGATGAGCGGCAAGGCGCTCTCGAGGTCGGCGCGCAAGGCGTCGAGGTACTCGCGTTCGGGGATCTCTGGCGGCGCGGCGTGGGAGTTGAAGTCGCAATAGGGGCACTTTCTCACGCACCAGGGTACGTGCACGTACAAAGACAGGGGCGGCAGGCTGGTCAACGGTGTGGCGCCCGGGGCCAGCGCAGCGCCGGCACCCACGATGCGCGGCCCGCCCGTGGCGCCACGGCCGGGCAGTTCGGATCGAATGGGAATGATGATGGACATGGCAGCGGCGATCAGCCCTGGGCCAGATGCGCGAGCACCTGACGCAGCGCGCGGGCACGGTGGCTGACCGCATTTTTCTCGGCAGCGTCCAGTTCGGCCGCTGTCTTGCCCAGATCAGGCAACAAAAAATGCGCGTCGTATCCAAACCCGTTGGACCCGCGCGGGGTATCGATGATCTCGCCCTGCCAGATGCCCTCACCGATCACCGGTTGCGGATCGTCGCGATGCCTGACCAGCACGAGCAAAGCCACATAGCGTGCATCGCGCTGGGCGATACCGGCCAGGTGCTTGAGCAGCATGGTGTTGTTTGCGGCGTCCGACTTCTCGCCGCCGTGGGTCTGCGCATAGCGCGCAGACAACACGCCGGGCGCATCCTGAAGCGCACGCACGCACAGCCCGGAATCGTCGGCAAGCGCCGGCAGGCCCGTGATCGCACTGGCGTGCCGTGCCTTGGCCAGCGCATTCTCCACAAAGGTGACGTGCGGTTCGGGCGCCTCGGGCACACCCAGTTCGCCCTGTGCGATCAGGGTGATGCCCAGTGGCGCGAACAAGGCGGAAAATTCGCGCAGTTTCCCCGGATTATTGGAGGCAAGCACGATGCGGGGCAACGTCGTGTTCAAGGCGCTGGCGACTGAGCTGACTGGAGGCATATTCATGCCCGCATTATAGGGAATGCCAGCGGGACCAATCCTGCTGGCAGCGGGCGGAATTCTGGTGCCAGCCGACAGCGCTCAGGTGATCAACCAGCCGTGGCCAGACGCCGGGTGGCCTGGCCGGTGCCACGCTGAGCGTAACGTGCAAGCGCCAGGTCGTCGCTGCGGATGGCGGTCTGACGGCCGGTCATGATGTCGGCCAGCAACTGACTGGACCCGCAGGACATGGTCCAGCCCAGGGTGCCATGCCCGGTGTTCAGGAAGAGGTTGTCATAGCGGGTAGGTCCCACGATAGGAGTGCTGTCCGGCGTCATGGGGCGCAGGCCGGTCCAGAAACTGGCTTGAGCGACATCGCCTGCGCCGGGGAACAGCGAATTCACCACCAATTCGAGTGTTTCCCGCCGACGCGGATTCAAACTCAGGTCGAACCCGGCCAGCTCCGCCATGCCGCCCACACGAATGCGGTTGGCAAAGCGGGTGACGGCCACCTTGTAGGTTTCGTCGAGAATGGTGGACACCGGTGCAGCGCCTTCATCCACGATGGGCACGGTCAACGAATAACCCTTGACCGGATAAACCGGCAAATCCAGCCCGGTACTGTGCATGAAGGGGCGCGAGTAACTGCCGAAGGCCACCACATATTGATCGGCCTTGAGCTGTTGGCCACCGGCCAATTGCACGCCCGAAACCGTGCGGCCGCTCAGGGTCAGCTCGCGTACATCCTCGCCGTAACGGAATTGCACGCCCTGGGCCTCGGCCAATTCAGCCAGGCGAGTCGTGAACAGATGGCAGTCGCCGGTTTCGTCGTTGGGCAGCCTCAAACCGCCAGCCAGCGTGTGGCTGACTTTGGCCAGACCGGGTTCGGCTCCGCCCAGTGCATCACGCGTCAGCAACTCATAAGGCACACCACAGGCTTGCAGCACATCGATATCGCGCTGGGCCGCCTGGAACTGATCGGCATGGCGAAACAACTGGAGCGTTCCACCTGTGCGATGCTCATACGCAATCCCGGTTTCCGCACGCAAGGTGCGCAGGCAGTCTCGGCTGTATTCGGCCAGTCGGAGCATGCGCTCCTTGTTGACCGCGTAACGTGCCGTCGAACAGTTGCGCAGCATGGCGGCCATCCAGGCTAACTGGTAGAGCGACCCGTCGGGTTTGATCGCCAAGGGGGCATGTCGCTGGAACATCCACTTCAGCGCCTTGAGCGGAATGCCAGGCGCGGCCCAGGGCGTGGAGTAGCCTGGCGACACCTGACCCGCGTTGCCAAAGCTGGTCTCCATCGCTGCAGCGGGTTGCCGATCGACCACCGTCACACTGGCCCCTGCCTTGGCAAGATAGTAGGCCGAGGTGGTGCCAATCACGCCAGCACCCAAAATCACTACACGCATAATGTTCTACCCACAAGGACGAACCCAAAGAATGAATAAAGTCTAATTGCGTTTTGGCAGTTTTTTGCGCTGTATTTATCGCCTTAAGCAGAGAATTATTAGCCTTATTGCTTATAATCGTGCCTGCCGCATTTATTTTCACTGAGAGCCCTGCACATGCGCGACCTGGACCGTACCGACCATCTGATTCTGGATATTTTGCAGCGTGAAGGTCGCATCGCCATGACCGAACTGGCCGAACGCGTCCACCTCTCGGCCACCCCGTGCGCCGAACGCGTCAAGCGCATGGAACGCGATGGGGTCATTACCGGCTATTACGCTCGCGTCAGCCCCCTTGCCCTGGGGCGCACCCTGCTGGTGTTCCTGGAAATCAAGCTCTCTGCCAAATCGGGCGATGTATTCGATCGCGTCAAGGAAGAGCTGCGCTATGTGCCCGAGGTGATGGAGTGTCATCTGGTGTCGGGCGAGTTCGACTATCTGGTCAAGGCACGGCTGAGCGAGATGAGTGCCTATCGCCGCCTGCTGGGTGACATTCTCAAGCGGCTGCCGTCTGCGGCTTCTTCACATAGTTACATCGTGATGGAGGAGATTAAGGAAACGTTGTATATCAATACCATCGACTAGCAAAAAAGGCAGAACTCGACAGCCTTCATGTCATAATCGACGCCGCTTGCGCGCCTGGACATGACTATTTTTTGGGCCGACGAGAACGTGCGACGTCGCGACAATCCAACTTTATGATCGGGCATGATTCAGGATCTTTTCACTGCCGGTAGCCGGTGCAGCTTTGCGGCCATCGCGCTCATTATCGTAGCGCCCACCCTGAGCCTATTTGTGCCGGGTTTTGGTAGCTCCCTTCTCTATCTGCTGATGATATTGTGTGTCATCTCGTTCGCGTCCTCAGGGCGTCGCAACGCGCTGTCGGTCGCACCCGGCTACTGGCGTGTGCTTGCGGTGGGGGCGTCCTGTCTGCTGGCGGGCATCCTCGTCGCCCAGTGGGCGCACGGCCAGTGGCATGCTTCCAGCGTTGAAAAAGCCATCCGCATCCTGTGCGTTCTGCCCCTGGTCTATTTCTTCGGCAAGATTTCGGCGCAGCGCCTGCGGCACGTGCAGTGGGGCTTCATGCTCGGTGCTCTGAGCGGTGCCTGGGCGCTGATCATGCCGAAGGTCGTTTTTCCCGCCGCGGACGGCACCGCCCGGCCCGACACGGCCTCCTTCACCCTGTACAACACGGTCGGCTTCGCCAATCTGGTGATGCTTTTCTCAACCCTGACCCTGGCATCGCTGGGCTGGCAGGTGACGCGCTTCACCCGCAGCGAACGCATCCTGAAAATCGGGATTGCCTTGATCGGCTACTGGGGCGTGCTGGTTTCGCAAACGCGTACCAGTCTGCTGGCCATACCCGTCTTCCTGGTCATCGCCTTCCTGGCCCATTCACGCACGTCCTGGCGCGGCAAGGCCATGTTGGCCGCGGCCACCATCGCAGCGCTTGCCATTCTCGCCAGTACAAACGTCTTCAAGGAGCGCGTGCAGTTGGCGGTCAGCGAGACCGAGCAATGCGCCAGCCAGCCCAACACGGAGTCTTCGGTCTGCATCCGGTTTCAGTTGCTGCGCGCCGCTGGCGCGATGTTCAAGGAACACCCCATGGTAGGCGCGGGCGACGGCCAGCGCTTTGGGAAGAAGATGCAAGACCTGGCCGACCAGGGCGTGATTTCCGATTTTGTGGCTAAGAACTGGGGTGAAACCCACAATGACCTCAGCTACATGGCGGCCACCTACGGCCTCATTGGTCTGGTTCCATTCCTGCTGGTGATTTACGGCATTCCCACCTGGTATTTCGTCAGGCACCTGAGGTTGCGTGATTATGTCTGTGTTACCGCCTCGACCATGGGGCTGATTCTCGTCCTGGGCTTTCTGGCGTTCGGGCTGACTGAAATGATGTTCAGATCGATGCGCACTGTGTCATTTTATGTGGTGCTGCTTGCCCTGTTCCTGGCGCTATCGGCGCCCTCATCGTCATCAGCACGCGTGAAATCATGACTATCCCCGACATTCGACCCGGGCAATCCATTGAGTTGCTCAAGGCGCTTCACATCCTCACCCGCGATGGCAAACTGAACCAGGACAGTCGCCGCAAACTGAAACAGGTCTATCACCTGTTCCAGTTCATCGAGCCGCTGATGCAGGAGGCAGGCGGCGAGGACCGCGGTTTCTCGCTGGTCGACCACGGCGCGGGCAAGTCCTATCTCGGGTTCATTCTGTACGATCTGTTCTTCAAGGATCGGCAAACGAGCGACCACGTCTATGGCATCGACACCCGCGACGATCTGGTGCAGCGCTCACGCGCGCTCGCCGACAAGCTGGGCTTCGAACGGATGTCGTTTCTGAACCTCTCGGTCGCGGATTCGATTACCGCCCCCAGCCTGCCTGCAAAGGTCGACATCGTGACCGCCCTGCACGCCTGCAACACCGCCACCGACGACGCCATCCGCTTCGCGCTGGCCAAGCAGGCGCAGTTCATCGTGCTCGTCCCCTGTTGCCAGGCCGAGGTGGCCGCCCTGCTGAAACAGAAAAAAGGGGCCGCGCTGGCGCTCTCCGCGCTTACCGAGATGTGGCGTCATCCCCTGCACACGCGCGAGTTCGGCAGCCAGATCACCAATGTCATGCGCTGTCTGCAACTCGAAGCGCACGGCTATCAGGTCAGTGTGACGGAACTGGTGGGATGGGAACATTCCATGAAGAATGAGCTGATCATTGCGCAATACAAGGATCTGCCTCGCGCCCGTCCGGCGCGCCGCTTGCAGGAGATGATGGAAACCCTGGGCATCTCCGAACTGTCCACACGCTTTTTCACCGACTCGGCAACCTGTTAAGGTTGCTGTTCCAAGGTCGACTTCGAGGCACGCCGACGTGGCCACCCTTCCGATTGCTGTATTGAAACTTGCCTGGAAATTTCTGGGCCCGGCCATCACCACGTTGGTGCTGAAACTGGGCGAGGAAGGCTTCCAGGCGTTACGCCTGATGCTCAAAACGCGTCAGGAAGATCGCCGCGCGCAGGCTCAGGCCCGCGCCCAGGCGTCCGAGGCGCTGGCACAGCAGGCGCGCGGCCCCGACGAGGCCGCCCGTTATGCTGCGCAGGCCGACGTATGGCGCGAGGTTGCCGAGCAATACGCACAAGACAATAAAGCCATGGCCGCCGAGCTCGAAACGCTCAAGCGGCAGATGGCTGACAAAGGCGTGGCCTCAGTCCAGGCCCTGGGCCCGCCTGTCGGCGGCTCGCCTGCGTCGCCAGGCTCGCCAGGCAAGCGCACCCAGACCGATATCGATTAACACCAGCAACAGCGTGAACAGCGTGTCGCCGAATGCGCTTGCGCCCTCACCTGAACGATTGGACGCCTGATCGGCGGTTCGGCCTGCCGGCACAGCGATCGTCATGCCTGTCGCAGGCTCACGCCGTTGCGCATACAGGGTGTCCAGTGCGCCGACCAAATCACTGCCTGCGCGGCCCGGGGCCAGCGCGCTCAGGGGCTGGGATTGATCCTGAAGCCCGGTTGCGCCCCACGCCATGGTGAACGGCCCCGGACCCTGTGTGGCCACGATCAGCGACCGAGGCACGAAGCCGATTTGCACGGTGGGCGTGCCGCCCAGCCGCTCGGTGGCGTCCAGAATCACACGAAAGCGCTTCATGGGCTCACCCGGCAGCAACACATCAGGGGAAACGATCTCACCCACATCGGCCTGCATGCGATAGAGCACGGCATGCGCGCGCAGTATCCATGCGTCGGGACGGGTGGCCGTGGTGGGTGTCGGAGCGCCAGCGCCGTTGGACGTTCCCGCGCCTGCCACGCCTGACGCGGATCCCACGGGGGCTTTCGCCGCAGCGTCCGCAGAACCGGCGACCGACTCGTCGTAGGCATACACCCGAACCGGCGCCATCAGGTTGGCGCGCGGCAGATTGACGCGCAAGCGCTCAATGGGAAGCGCGGCGGGCGCCTGGAATTCGAAATCTCGATCGGAGCCTGCCACCGGGGCCTGCGGCTCGGTCCAGATGAAGTTGCGCGGCGCTGAAGGCGTGGGATCCACACGCACCGCCACCTTGACCAGATTCGGGGCCGATTCCGGGTGATGCCAGCGCAGGCGCAGATAGGTCGCAGAACCCGGGGCCAGCGGTGCAAGTTCAACGCGATTCTGCTGAACGACCTGCCCGTCGCGTGCGAGGCGTACGATATGCGCTTCCTGGCGCAGTGTGCGCCAGGTAGACAGGTCGTCGCTGGCCTCGAGACTGAAGGCATGCACCCGCGTATCGGTCTCGTAATCTTCGAACAGCAGTGCCTGCACCACACCGTTCACGCCGGACAGATCGAACAGCGAACCGATTTCCACATTCCCGCGGCCAGCAGCACCGTCCACGCTCACGCTCTGGATATGCTGGTCAGCCCCGCGCTTGACCGACAGCGCCATGCGTTGGGCCACATCCTGACGCGCGCTGCCCTTCAGAGCGAACACCGGTACCGCCACGTCGTGTGCGGTGGCGCCCGCCTCGTCTTCCCGCGCCAGCCATGCGTAAGGCATCGCCACGCCCTGCCCGTTATAGATGCGTACATCCGACAGGCTGGGGTCTTTGGCGCTTTCATAGACT
>JBAZPE010000058.1:0-8552 GCA_041648375.1 Burkholderiaceae bacterium
CCACCACGGGACTGTCCGCGATAGGCGTTCTGGCGCAATCCATCGGCGGTGGCGGCGGCGCGGGTGGTGCGACGCAGGGGCTGATCAGCGTGGGCGGCACCGGCGGTAAAGGTGGCTCAGGCGGATCAGTGACCGGCACGCCCACCAACCTGACCCTCACCACCAGCGGCGACAACGCGCATGGCCTGGTTGCCCAATCCATCGGCGGTGGCGGCGGCAACGGCGGCAATGCCAGCAGCTTTGGTATTTTCCATTCGGTCGCCGTTGGCGCATCGGCCGGTGACGGTGGCACGGGTGGGTCCGTTGTGCTGAACCTGGACAACGCCAATATCCTCACCCAGGGAACAAAAGCGGCAGGTCTGGTCGGCCAGTCCATCGGGGGTGGCGGCGGTACCGGGGGGCAGGCGTTCGCTTACAGCGTCGGCCCCCTGGCTACCGTAGCCGTCGCAGTAGGAGGGCAAGGCGGATTGGGCGGCAACAGCGGCGTCGTCAGCTCGCAAATGTTAGGCGGCAGCATCAAGACGGGCCAGGCGCCCGGGCTGGTCGGCGGCACCTGCATCGACCCGTGCGTGGCAGCGAATGCGCAGCCCATCGATTCGTTTGGCGCCGTCATCCAGAGCATCGGCGGCGGCGGTGGGTTAGGCGGTAATGCCACGTCGAAGGCGGCGGCAATCGGGATTCCGGTGACGGAAGCGGGGACACAAGTTTCGATTCCTGTTTCGGTCGCGGTCGGCGGCAAGGGCGGTATCGCCGGTGATGGCAATTACGTGACCTTTGCAGCCGCACAAGGCGCACAGATCGAAACCAGAGGCCAGGGTTCGCACGGTGTGTTGATCCAGAGCATCGGCGGCGGCGGTGGCGCGGGCGGCGACTCGTCGTCACTGGCCGCTGCGCTGGACTACGGCGGAACGGTGCCCGATGGTGCACAATCCTTATCCCTCAATGTGGCCGTGGCCGTAGGGGCAGACGGCGGTGCCGGCGGCAGCGGCAATTCCGTCTGGAGCGCCCTCGGGGGATTGATCAACGTATCAGGTGGGCAAGCGACGTTCACGGCTGATCAGGCCGGTACCGCAAGCAGCACGATCGCGACCTACGGCGATTATGCTAACGGCATCACCGCACAATCGATCGGTGGCGGTGGCGGCAACGCCGGCTTTGGCAGTGCAAACACACAAGATTTCGGCACTGGTTCCATCCTGACGGCAAGCATTGGCTTGGGCGGTAGTGGCGCCGGCGGCGGCGATGGGGGCCTGGTTCAAGTGGAGGTCTTGCCCACGGGACAGATCCAGACCGCGGGGTCCGGCGCCATGGGCGTGCTGGCGCAGAGTATTGGCGGCGGCGGGGGGGCGTCACAAGGCGGCTCCTTCAACTTCGTCGGAGTAGCGAAGCACGTGTCACCGTCAATCGACGTCAAAGTCGGCAAGACGGGTGGGGCGGCCGGCGCGGGAGGCGCCGTGGGCGTAAGGGTCGGCGGCGCCATCGCCACTTACGGCGGCGACGCCCCGGGCGTGCAGGCACAATCCATCGGCGGTGGTGGTGGACAAGGTGGATCGGCCGGGTCGGATGGTTCCGCGGACAATCCCATCGTGTCCATCCTTGATGGACGGGTCGACGCCAAGGACATGCTCCAGGATGCTTACCAGAAGCTTCTGGGCGAGGCGCCACCCAACTATCAACTCAACGTCAGTCTTGACGTATCGGTCGGCGGGGCCGGCGGCCCTGGCAATACCGGTGGCGCGGTCACGGTGAATCTGGACCCCACAGCCACGATTACCACTAGAGGTGATTGGTCCGCGGGGATATTTGCCCAAAGTATTGGCGGGGGCGGCGGTAAAGGGGGGGGTGCTTTGGCAACAGGCTCAGGCTGGGCAGACCTGACGAAATTCACCCTGAATGCCAATTACGGCGTAGGCGGAGATGGCGGCCCGGGCTCAACCGGCGGCAGTGTGACCACGGCGCTCAATGGTGGATCGATTGCCACGAGCGGCTATGGCGCGGCGGGCATCTATGCGCAAAGCGTGGGCGGTGGCGGTGGCCATGCCGCGGATGGCTCGGACGGCTTTTTCGGCACGCTCGCCGTGGGCATCGGCTACGGCGGATCGGGCGGCGGCGCCGGCAATGGCGGCTCGGTCACGCTTTCAACCGCTGCTGGTGCCCCAGCCAATATCACGACCATTGGCACGCAAGGCGAAGCGGCGTTCGGCACGGTGCTGCAATCGGTGGGCGGTGGCGGCGGTTTCGCAGGCGCTGGAACCAGTATCCGGGTCGCCCCGGCCAACGATCCTGTACCTCCCATCAAGCTGTCGACTGGCAAAGCCCAGAACACAAGCGAAGGCAACGGCGGCGCAGTGACGCTGCAAGACAACGGTGCCCTGCGCATTACGACGCAGGGCAATAACGCCTTTGGGGTGCTCGCGCAAAGCGTGGGCGGCGGCGGCGGGATCGTGATCAACTCGCAGAATCAACAGGCGAGCGCCGGGGTCAACACCAGCATTTTTGGCAGCACACCGGAGTTTGGCGCGCAGGCTGACGGTGGCACGGTGAGCGCAAGTCTTGGCGCACAAAGCTGGATAAAAACTTCCGGGACTGGATCGCATGGTCTGGTCGCCCAATCGGTGGGCGGCGGCGGCGGCGTGGTCGGCCTGCCAGGCACCTCGCCGACCCTCACCGTCGATGCGAGCAAAGCCGGCTCTTTATCCGCAGGCAGCGGGCAAGGTGGCAACGTCTCGGTGACCAACAACGGCATCATCGCCGTTACCGGCGCTGGCGCGATCGGGATCCTGGCGCAAAGCGTCAGCGGCGCCGGTGGCCTGAAGCTGGCGGATGATGGGAATACCGTTTATGCAGGATCAGGTGTGTCGGAATTCCTCAGCGACGCCACTGTCGAGGTCACTGTCGGCGCCAATGGGATCGTCTCGTCAACGGCGGTCAACGGCATCGGTATCTTCGCGCAGAACGCGAATGGAAACGGTGTGACGCTCACCATCGACGGCAGCGTCATCGGTGGATCCGCCACCCAGGCCGCAACGGCCATATGGACGGACAGCGCGAAAAACAGCACGATGAACATAGCGAGCACGGGTTCGGTAGTCGCTGACACCGCGGTCATGGCCACCACCGGGCTGATCAATATCACCAACGCCGGCCTGTTGATGGGCAACGTCTACCAGAACGGCGGCGGGATGACGAATACCGGCACCTTTTCGTCCGGCCCGCAATACGTCGGGGCATCGCTGCAGAACAACGGGCTGGTTGCGCTGGGCGGACGCGAAGGCACCCACTGGGGTTATGACCGTACCCGTTTCGCCGCGACAACCTTCAACACGACATACACGCAATCCGCGCAGGGCACCCTCCAGGTGGGAGCGGACTTCGACAAGATGGCATCCGACTTCCTCACCATCAACGGGCCTGCCACCCTGGATGGCAAGTTACGCGTTGCGCCGCTCGCGCTGTTGCCGAATCGGGAGTTGGCCGTCATGAACGTCAATGGCGTGCAGACCGGCACCTTGGCCGCATCGGATTCCCCAGTGGTCAACTACGAAACGCGCCAGCATGGCGGCACGACCCACGTGCGCGCTGTCGGCGCCAATTTCAACGCAGACTCGATGCAGTTGAAGCGCAACGCGACGAATCTGGCTGGCCACTTGCAACGTGACTGGAATCAAGGCGGATCCGCCGAGCTTGCCAAGCTGTATGCGGTGCTGGACACAGCCTCGCGCCAAGGGGCGGGCGCCTACCAGAATCGCTTGTCGGATCTGTCGCCCGGCGTCGCGCTGGCGCCCGCCGCGCAAATGCAGCTGGGCATGGCGCGCTTCACCGGTGCGATGATGTCCTGCCCGACGTTCGTGGCGAACGGTCCGATGACCAAGGAGCAAGAATGCGTCTGGGGGCAGGTCACCGGGCGCCATACGAACCAGCGCGGAGGCAACGGCTCATCGGGATTCTCACTGGATAGCGTTACGTACCAACTGGGCGGCCAGCGGCGGATTGCACCGGACTGGTATCTGGGCGGCTCATTCGCCTACCAGAACTCGCATCTTCGTGGGGACGATCGTCGCGTTTCCGGTTCGGGCGACACGGGGTATGCCGGGCTGGTGCTCAAGCGTGAAGCCGGACCCTGGGAGATTTCGGGCGCGCTGGGCGCAGGCTACGGGTCGTATGACCTGAATCGTAATCTGGCGATTCCCAATTTCAGGTCGCAAGCCAAGAGCAAGCCCGATGTGTACAGCTTCGGCGCGCGCGTACGCGTGGCCAGAACCTTCACCGATGGCAACGTCTACGTCAAACCCTATGTGGATCTGGACGCGACTTACTCACGCATGTCCGGCTATAACGAGTCGGGCGACGCCCTGCATCTGAAGGTGGCCAGCAGCGATCAGATGGTCTTCGGCCTTGCCCCCACGTTGGAAGTCGGCGGACGCAGCGAGCTACCGAACGGCGCCATGTTGCGACCGTTCGTCTACGCAGGCGTGTCTCTGCTTTCGGAGGATGGCTGGAAAACAAAGTCCAGACTCGCGCGCGCCCCTCATAGCGCGGGAAGCTTCACCACCACGATGCCTACCGACAATGTGGTCGGACGCATCGGCGCGGGCTTTCAGGTCACGCACGCCAATAAGGTGGACTTCCGGCTGCAGTACGACGGCGAGTTAGCGTCCCGCGGCAACAGTCATTCGGGATCGCTGAAGATGGCCTATCGGTTCTAGGGGGCTGGCGCATGGCCTAGGACGTGATCATCACAGCGTCCAAAGCCTCCTTCAACCGTGGCGCAGCAAAGTCCAGGAAGCGTCGCATTTTCAGTGGCATGTGGCCACGCGCTGCATGCAATAGATGTATGGGCGCGGGTGCCGGCTCGTATGCATCGAGAATGATCTGAAGGTCGCCTCGCTTCACTGCTTCTGACACTTGATAATGCAACAAGCGTGCGACGCCCACGCCGTGCACTGCCGCGTGCGCGGCGGCTTCCGGGGTGGTGACGGTCAGCCGGGGCTGGATGGGGATGTCGAACACAGTGTCGGACTGCGGGTTGCGAAACGTCCAGTATGGCGACGGCGTGGTCGACGCCAGGGCCAGGCTGGGCAGGCGAGTCAGGTCGTCAGGTTTCAGTGGTACGCCGCGCGCGGCAAGCAGTGCCGGGCTTGCGCACGTGACCATGCGCGTCGTTCCGACCTGGGTCGCCACCATGGTGCTGTCCGGCAAGCGGCCGATGCGCACGGCCATGTCCACGTGATCGCCGATCAGATCGACGTTGCGATCCGACAAGATCAGCCGGACCGTTATTTCAGCGTGTTGCGCCAGAAAACCGGCGACCAGAGGCAGCACGTGCAGGCGACCGAACATCAGCGGCGCCGTGACCGCAAGCTCGCCTTTGGGCACGACGAACTCCCCTGCAGCATCACGCTCGGCTTCTTCGACTTGCTCGAGAATGCGGCGCGCCGCCGCCACGTACGCGACGCCTGCATCGGTCAAGACAAGCTTGCGGGTCGTGCGGATAAGCAAACGCGCGCCCAATGTAGATTCCAGGTCGGAGATCTTGCGACTTAGCGTGGCCAGCGGCACGCCCACGGCGCGTCCGGCAGCCGATAGGCTCCCACGCTCCGCAACCGCCACCAGCAGGGACATAGCCTCCAAGCGATCCATCGATACTTCCATTTTTTGAGAAGGTTAATCTCGAATTTAGCGGATTATCAACGAGACTGGAAGTTTTCATAATGAAGGCCTGCGATGCTCACACGGGGATCGCCCATTCCGGAGACACACCATGTCGCACGCTTTTCTCGATATCGCCACGACCGAAAGCGTGCGTGGCGTCCAGGAGCAAATGGGAACCGCTCGGGCCTGGCAGGGCCTGGGCGGCACCCCCGAGCTGGACCGCTTCACAGAGAGTGAAGCCGGGTTTATACGTGAGCGTGACAGCTTCTACATGTCGACCGTGTCGGAAACCGGTTGGCCCTATATCCAGCATCGAGGTGGGCCACGCGGTTTTCTGAAGTTGGTCGATACGCAGACGCTCGCCTTTGCGGATTATCGAGGCAACCGCCAATACATCAGCACCGGCAACCTGGTGGGTAATGACCGGGCCTGTCTCTTTCTGATGGACTATGCGCGCCGCGCGCGTTTGAAGATATATGTTCACGTCGAAACGCTGGCGCTGGATGACGATCCTGAATTGACCAGGCTTGTGGTCGATCCTGACTATCGCGCCAAGCTTGAACGAGTTTTCAAGCTGCACCTGCATGCCTTCGACTGGAATTGCCCGCAGCACATCACACCGCGTTTCACCAAGCAGGAAATTAACGCGGCAATCGGTCCGCTGCAGGACCGCCTATCGCAACTGGAAGCCGAGAACCGCCACTTGCGCGAAGGGGGCCCATGAGCGTCCTACCGTTCCGGCCGGCTGGATCGGCGTGTGGGCGCCGATCCCCATTTCACACTGCTGCGTGGGTTTCAACGTACAACGCGTACAAAGAATGACTGCTGGTCATATACAGACGATTGCGCTTTGGCCCACCAAAGACCAGATTGGCGCAGCGTTCAGGCAGGCTGATGAATCCGATAGGGCGCCCCTGTGCATTGAACACTTTCACCCCGTCCATTTCTGCCGACTTGGCCACTGGCAGATGCGCCTTCATTCCACCACCGATATCGGTCGTTTCGGTTGCCACCGCACCGGAGTAACCCCACCCGCACCAGAGGTTGCCGTCGCGGTCGACCTTGAAACCGTCGAATGCGCCAGGTCCGTCGGCATCGATCAGCTTGGTTTTATTAGAAACACTCGCGCCGTCGGCTGATACGTCGTAGGACCATATGCTGCGATTAGGCGTGCCTTTCCATTCGACGACATAAAGCTTCTTTTCATCGGGGGAGAAGGCCAACCCGTTCGGATTCACCAGATCCGTAATCACGGCAGTCAGCTTCTTATCTTTGTCGATGCGGTAAACGTTCGTGGTAGCTTGCTCGGGCTTGGCACGCGCACCTTCCCATTCGCCATTGATGCCGAAGGTCGGGTCGGTGAACCAGATCGTATCGTCTGACTTCACCACGACATCGTTCGGCGCATTCAGGCGCTTGCCTTCGAATTGGTCGGCCAGAACCGTCAGGCTGCCATCCTTCTCGGTGCGCACCACGCGCCGTGTCACGGAATGCTCACACGTGATCAACCGCCCCTGCCGATCGCACACATTTCCGTTGGCGTAGTTCACGCCCGTCTTGTGTTCGGAGAATGTCTGGGTTTTCTCGTTGTATTTCATCAGGCGATTGTTTGGAATATCGCTCAGGATGACTTCGCCGGTCTCGGGGAAATAGGCCGGGCCTTCCGCCCATCGCATGCCGGTGCCCAACTGCTCCACGGTGCTGCTGTAGATTCGGTATTTGGAAAAGCTCGGGTCAAGAATGAAAACGGCGGGATCGGGATAGCGCTGATTGGGCGTGAAAGGGAACGATTGCGCCAAGGCCAGGCGACTGGTCAGTGCCGTTAGTCCGAGTGCTGAGGCGGCCGCAAGAAACCGGCGGCGGGCCGGGTGAGCGTTGTTTTGCATGGTGTCTCCGTGCGTGCGGGTGCGTAGGTCGTTTTTATGAGGTGGGTGAATATCCTTTCCAGCGAGACGCAAGACATCGGATGTCTGACATCTGGCATAGTCTTATCATTGCGAAGCGCGCAGTATTGGTCAAGTCCCAATTTGAAACGCTGGAATTCCAGATGGATTTCCAGCGTTTTCCGTTTCCAGCGCTCTAAGCGCGTTCTGATGGCATCAGATCGTACGCATAACGCGCCGCGCCTTCGCCCTGACCACGCAGCAGTGATCTTGCGCATGCCTCATGCACCGTGGCGCATGAGGCGTAAAGCGCGTATGGGCTCATCGGTGAGCTGCTCGCGAATCGGTCACGTGCGGCTGAGATGGGCTCAACGTTCACCAGATCCCGATGCGCCATCCGACGCTCGGCGAAGCTGAGTTACCGTCTCGCCCACATTCGACCAAGCAGGCAGTTTCGCCATATCGGTGCGCAGATAACGAACCAATTCCGCTACCTGGCGGTCGTCCAGGCTATGCCGGAAGGCAGGCATATAGCCGTTTTCCGGGAACGCGGGTGAGTTCACGCCATCCAGAATGAAGCGGATCAGGTTGTCAGGCGTGTCGGCGTGCAGGTTGCTGTTCAGCCATAGCGGGGGTTGGGTGCCGAACATTGGCGCGCCCGCGCCGCCGTTGTGGCAGGCCAGGCATGCGCCGTTGAACAAGGAGGCGCCTTCGGATTGAGGGGGGCGCAGCGTTGCCATGGCGTCGCTGCGCAAAGCGGCAGCCTTGTCATCGGACGGGCGGGCCGTCTGAGCATCCGACTGGCCCATCCTTTCTGCCTGCCCATCATCTTCCTTACCCGCGTCCATGTACGAGGCAACGTATACCGCCAAGGCGCGTGTGTCGGCTTCGGTGATCTTCGACGTCCCTTCGCGCACGACGGGCGCCATGCTTGCACCCGCCGGCCCGTGATGCTCGGAGTAACCGGTGCGCAGATATGCATACAGGGCGTCTTCAGTCCAGCGGACGGGCGCAGGA
>JBAZPE010000059.1:0-8546 GCA_041648375.1 Burkholderiaceae bacterium
CAAACGCCTTGCACCTCACCGCCGATGCGCCCGGGGAGTATGCGGGAGTCTGTGCGGAATTCTGTGGCGCTCAGCACGCACGCATGCGCATGACGGTGGTGGCGCATGAGCCGGACGCGCTGGCGCAGCGCCTGGCCGAGATGGGCAGGCCGCATCCCGCCCACGATCGCCTCATGCAGCATGCCGATTTCGCCAGGCAATGCCTGGCATGCCACGCGCTGGATCCGCGCGCCCGACCAACCGAGGCACTGCAGGCAGGTCCCAATCTGGCCGGCCTGGCCCAGCGCGCAACGCTGGGCTCCGGTCTGCTGGCCAACACCCCTGAAAACCTGACCGTCTGGCTCAGGGATCATCAACTTCTCAAACCAGGCAATCACATGCCGTATACCGACATGACCGATGCCCAGCGCGAAGCCCTGGCCGCTTTGCTGGGGGAACGCCATGACTGACGTACTCACCGTCGACGCACGGCATCAGCGTTTGCAGCAGGAGTGGGCCGATCCGGTTGGCTGGCGCAGCCTGGCTGCGGTCAACCACACCACCATCGGCAAGCGATTCATCGTCACGGCGCTGATCTTTTTCCTGGTGGGCGGTTTGCTGGCCATGCTGATCCGCGCGCAATTGGCCAGCCCGAACAGCGCGTTCCTCGATCACGACCTCTACAACCAGATCTTCACCATGCATGGCACGGTGATGATGTTTCTGTTCGCCATTCCCATGCTGGAGGGGTATGCGCTGTATCTGCTGCCCAAGATGCTGGGCTCGCGCGATCTGGCCTACCCGCGACTGGGGGCCTATGCGTACTGGTGCTACCTGTTCGGCGGAACCATCCTGTTGCTGGCGCTGGCAGCAGGCGTGGCCCCGGACTCGGGCTGGTTCATGTATACGCCACTGTCCGGTGCGACCCACAGCCCCGGCATCAATGCCGACGTCTGGCTGATAGGCGTCACATTTGCAGAAATTTCGGCGATCTGTGCCGGCGTCGAGCTCATGGCCACCATTCTGACCATGCGTGCACCCGGCATGAGCCTGGACAAGATGCCGCTGTTTGCCTGGTATGTGCTGGTGACGGCTGCCATGATTCTGATCGGCTTTCCGCCGTTGATTCTGGGCAGCATTCTGCTCGAACTGGAGCGCGCCCTGGGTTGGCCGTTCTTTGAGGTCGCCCGCGGGGGCGATCCGCTGCTCTGGCAGCATTTGTTCTGGATGTTCGGCCACCCCGAGGTGTACATCATTTTCCTGCCTGCCGCGGGCATGGTATCGAGCATGGTGCCGGTGTTCTCCCGACATCCTATCGTCGGTTATCGCTGGATCGTGGGCAGCATCGTGCTGCTGGCGGTGCTCAGCTTCGGCCTCTGGGTCCATCACATGTTCACCGTGGGTATTCCCCATCTGGCGCAGTCCTTTTTCTCGGTCGCCAGCATGCTGGTGGCCATTCCGACCGCGATTCAATTCTTCTCCTGGATCGCCACCCTGTGGCAGGGGCGCCCCAAATTTTCCCTGCCCATGCTTTATCTGGCGGGATTTTTCTTCGTATTCATCGCTGGCGGGTTGACCGGCGTCATGCTGGCGTTGGTGCCGTTCAACTGGCAGGCGCACGATACCCATTTCGTCGTGGCCCATTTGCATTACGTACTGGTGGGGGGGCTGGTGTTTCCGCTGCTGGCAGGGGTCTATTACTGGATGCCACATGTCACGGGCAAGATGCCGTCGCCCAGGCTGGGCCGATATGCCTTCTGGCTCGTGTTTCTGGGCTTCAATGCGGCGTTTCTGCCCATGCATCTCACCGGGCTCGTGGGCATGCCCCGGCGCATCTACACCTATCCCGAAGGCATGGGTTGGGACAGCCTGAATCTGCTGTCGTCGGTGGCAAGCTTCGTCATGGCAGCCGGTTTCGTGCTGCTGATCCTGGATGTCGTCATGCATGCGTTCGTGGGCCGGCGGGCCCCCCGCAATCCGTGGGGCTCGGGCACGCTGGAGTGGGCCATGCGCACACCCGCACCCAGCTATAACTTCGCCTCGCTGCCCGCCGTCGATGATCGCGATCCCCTGTGGCATGACCCTGATTGGGCGGACAAGGCTGCCACCGGGCGCGGTGCGCTGGGTGCGCACACCGCGGGCGTGCGTGAGAATCTGATCGTGGAGGTCCTGTCCGGTCGACCACGCTGCGTGGCGCGCATGCCTGGTCCCAGCATGCTGCCTTTCCTGGCGGCGATGGCCACCGGCCTGTTCTTCGTCTGCCTGCTGTTCAAGTGGTATGCCGTGGCGCTGGTGGGGGTGGTGCTGGCAATCGCCATTTTCGTGCGCTGGGCGATCGTGGGTGGCCTGCGCGCCAGCCAGTCCTTTGTGCGTGACGTGCTGGGTGCGTCTCTGGATACCCACCATGCGCGCCGTGGCGCACCGGGAGAGTGGGGCGTGTCGCTGTGTCTGCTGGCCGATGCCGCGCTGCTTGCTGCACTGTTTTTCGGCTATGTGTTCCTGTGGCTGGTCGCGCCGGCCTGGCCACCACCGGCCTGGGTCGAGATTGCCTGGCTGCCCACTCTCGCTGCGCTGAGCGCTTTGGGACTGGTACTGGCTTTGGGCGCGATGGGTGGCTCACGGCTGCCGCGGGTGCCACAGGCGCCTGGGCACGAAGCGGACCAGGGAAAGGGGCAGGGAGACGCGCGAGAAACACAGCAGGCAGTCGGGCAAGGAACACAGCAGGCAGTCGGGCAAGGAACACGGCAGGCGGTCGGGCAAGGAACGCGGCACGGAACAGGTCGACGGTTCCTGCTGCACTGGGTGTGCTGGGTTGTTGCGCTGGTCTCCGTCATGGCGCTTGCGCGGCATGCGCCGGCGCCTGAGGTGCACGCCTACGGCGCGGTCACGCGGGTGCTCTATGCCTATGTGCTGCTGCACATTCTGGTCGCCGCGTTGATCCTGGGCGTGACGCACTGGCGTGCGGGGAATGGGTTTTTCGCCGCGTCGCAGTATGGGCTCGATGCTCGCATCTATGCCGTCTGGGCGCGATACACGGCCGCGACTGGCATGCTCGTGGTGCTGGCTGTGGTGGCCATGGGAGTGGCGGCATGATGCGTACGCGTTTCAACGGATTTGCGCTGATGCACGCCTTGTCGGGCCTGGGTGTGTGGGCACTGTGTTTCGTGGTGCTTTACGGCGGCCTCACGATCGGGTGCCAGAGCGCCTGGGCACATCGCACGCTTGGGCCCATCAATGCGGTATCGGCCGGCCTGCTGCTGGCGTGGGCTGTGCATGCAGGGTTGCTGGGTGTGATGCTGGGGCGTGCCTGGCGACGTGCCAGGCACGATGGCCGTTTGTCGAGGCTGGATGAACCGGCATCGCTGCGCGCCGATCAACAGGTGGCATCCGGGAAAACTTCCCTGTCGGCCGAGGCACAGGATACCGCCTTCGTGCGCTGGTTGACTGTGGCGCTGCACGCCACCGCCTTCATTGCACTGGTCGCGCTGGCGGCACCCGTGCTGTTCCTGACACCCTGCGTCTAGGCGCTGGCGCGCCCGCGCCCGCGGCAGGGCAGGGCTCAACGGATGTTGTAGATCCGAATGGCGTGCTGACGCTGTTCGCCGTCCAGCACCCGGATCGTGACCTGACGGGGGGTGAACCCAGCCGGCGTTTCATAGTTGCCAGCCACCTGAACATAGCGGTCCAGCGAGAAGGGGACCGGATCGCTGGTCAGTGTGTTGGTGCGGCCATTGTTGTAGCGCCCCTGCACGACCAACTGCACGGTGCCCTTGAACGTGGGCGCACTGGTGTTGTCATTCATGATCAGGATTTTGTAGCCCAGGCTGCCCGCCTGACGATCCCAGTCAGCCGCGCGCACGCCAATCGGACCGCCACGGGGGTCGGGCGGAATGGCAGCCTGGAACAGGGCCATGTCACGATCGATGGTTTCCATGCTCTTGCGATAGGCCGCAAGCGAGGCCTGGGCCTGCTCGCGGCTAGTCGCCGCAGCATCGCGCTGACGCTCGGCCTCGGCCAAAGCACCCTGCAGTTGCTGGCGGTCGGTGTTCGCGCGGTTCAGGTCGCTGTGCAGCGTTTCGGATTCTTCGACGGTGAGTCGCTGCGGGCCATAGTTGGCCTGCAGGAACAGGACGCCACCGGCGCCCAGGAACACGCCGAAGCACAGCAGCACCAGCCAGCGAGGCATCCTCCGGGTGCGTTTGCCCGGGTTATAGACTGAAGGTTTGAAACTGCGTTGGGACCGTCCGAACATCGCCATGTAAATCAACTTCCTTGAATGTGGTGTATTCGCAACCCTAAAGCATACTAGCTTTAGGCGCCCAGCCTGCCGGAAAGCTCGGCATCGAGTGCGGCCAATCTGTCGATTGTGCCGATATCGGCCCAGCGTCCGGCGTAATGAGCCCCTATGGCGCGGCCTTGCGCGATGCTTTGTTTCATCAGCGGCAGCATGGGGGCCGCCCGATCAGGGGCGACGGTATCGAAGAGGCGGGGGTGATAGATCGCGACGCCGGCATAGGTGAACGCGCCGAGCCCGCCGGGCAGCAGGCGGCCCTGGGCATCCAGGCTGAAGTCGCCCTGCGGATGCTGGGGCGGATTGTCCACCAGCATCAGCCACATGTCGGCGTCAGAGGCGAGCAGCCGTTGCGCTGCGTCATGCGCTTGTGCCGGATCCCAATCGGTGTACACATCCCCATTCATCAACAGAAACGGCGCCTCACCCAATAGCGGTCGTGCGTGGGCAATCCCGCCCGCAGTTTCCAGGGCGGTGGCTTCGTGGGAATAATGCAGGCGCACCTGCCACGCGCTGCCATCGCCCAGCGTTTGTTCGATCATGCCGCCCAACCAGGCGGTATTGATCACGATGTCGGTAAAACCGGCCTGGGCCAGGCGTTCGATATGGCGGGCGATCAGGGGCTTGCCACCCGCCTTGAGCAGCGGCTTGGGGCAGGTATCGGTCAGGGGACGCATGCGCTCGCCGCGACCGGCAGCCAGAATCATCGCGCGCATCAGACGCTCAGTCCGGCAAAGCTCTGACGACCGTCGAGCTTGTCGAGCAGTTTGCGCAAATGGCCGAAGGCGCCGTACCGGTAGGCGACCTGTCGCACGTATTCGTTTACCCGCGGCATGTGATCGAGGTAGGCGGCCTTGCCATCACGATGGTGCAAGCGTGCAAACACGCCCAGAATGCGCAGGTTGCGCTGCAGGCTCAGCCATTCGTAGCGACGATGAAACTCGGCGAAATCGGCCTCCACGGGCAGGCCGGCGGCGCGTGCACCTTCCCAGTATCGAATGGCCCAGTCCAGCTGCTGCGCTTCGTCCCAGGTGGTGCGCGCATCCATGACCAGCGATGCCAGGTCATAGGCGATGGGACCGGCCACGGCGTCCTGGAAATCGATGATGCCCGGATTTGGACCATCCTGGGCGCCAGCGCTGGCCATCAGATTGGGCGAATGGAAGTCGCGATGGACCAGCACCTGTGGGCCGGACGCACTGGACGCACTGAGCATGTCGAACAGTTTTTTCAAGTGATTGCGCGTGTCGTCATCAAGCGTCATGCCGTGATGACGTGCGACATACCACTCGGGAAAGACCTCGAGTTCTTCGGCAAACCGGGCCTGATCGTAGGCAGGCAGGCCGGTCGGGGCGACTTGTTGCATTTGGATCAGTGCGACGATGGCATCCAGATACAGGCTCTGGCACTGCGCGTCAGTCAGGCCGCTGCGCAGTCGCTGCAAATACGTGTGTGCACCCAGATCGGTCAACAGCATGAAGCCCTGGTCCTGGTCATGCGCCAGAATGTGCGGCACGTTCAGCCCCCCGGCGCGTAACATCTCGGCCACCTGAACGAACGGCCTGCAATCTTCCTGCGCGGGCGGTGCATCCATGATGACCAGGGTGCGCTCGCCTGCCTGCACGCGGAAGTAACGGCGGAAACTGGCGTCGCTGGAAGCCGGCGTGAGGCTTTCGATGGCCAGATCGAAGTGCGCCAGGGTCGACAACCAGGTCTGCAACTGGGAAAAGCGGGTATCTTGAGGGGGCATGGAGGGTCTGAAATCAGGAATCAATCGGGTTTGGCCGCGCTTCTCTATAATACCGGGTCACTTGCTCGGCCGTCCGAGCACAACCCAGTTATCTCTTTACCAAATACACGATGCGCTCATGGTCAGGTGGTTGATTCTCTCAGCAGTGTGCATCGCAGGCGCCGCACAGGCACAGGAAGGGTCCGTTCGCGCAACAGGCAAGTCGCCTGCGGGCGTCAATGCGACCCCATCCACACGTCCCGACGCGGGCACCGGGGTCGTCCCAATCGCCCTGCGCGAGGCCACACGGCTGCGCGTGCATCGGTTGAACGATGACCAGATGCCGGTTTTCATGGAAGCCGACCGGATGGATGGCGACCCGAACGCGAACGTCACGCTCACCGGTGCTGCGCAGGTCCGGCGCAACGACAGCGTGCTCAAAGGCGACGAGATCAACTATCGCAAGGGTCAGGGCGACCTCATCGTGCGGGGCAATGCCCGCGTCTTGAGGGATGCCACCCTGGTCACGGGTGATAACCTGCAATACAACATCGACCGGTCGTCGGGCCAGATCGAACAGCCCGAGTTCTTTTTGGCCTCGGGCGGATTTGCGCGGGCCAGCCACGCCGATATGTTCAGCCGCGCCACCATGCGCTTGCAGGACGTCACCTACAGCGGTTGCGATTGCGAAACCCCGGCCTGGTACATCAAGTCACCCCTGGTCGATCTGGATTTCGACGAGAACGAGGGTGTCGCGCGCAATGGCGTGCTCTATTTCAAGGACGTGCCCATCCTTGCCTCGCCCTATCTGACCTTCCCGGTCAAGAGAGAGCGCAAATCCGGATTTCTGCTGCCGACCTACGGGACGACCACGCGATCGGGCATCGAGCTGAACCTGCCGTATTACTTCAATCTGGCACCCAACTACGACGCGACGATCACCCCGCGCTATTTTTCCAAGCGTGGCACCCAACTGGGTGGAGAGTTGCGTTATCTGGGGGACACCTACTCGGGCACGCTGACCGGCACCTACATCAATCGCGATCAGCAGACTGGCGATAATCGCTGGCTGTTCTCCTCGCGTCATTTCCAGACCCTGGGCAACGGTTTCTATGCCGACTGGGATGTCAGCCGAGTCTCCGACAACGATTATTTTCGCGATTTCTCTTCGTTCGGTCTGAATGAGGCGACAACGGTCAACTTGCCGCAACGTGGCCGCTTTGGCTGGTCCAACAAATATTGGCAGACTTATGGCGAGGTTTACACCTACCAGACGCTGCAGGACCGCGATGCCCTGGTGACGCCGCCTTATGACAAAAAGCCGGAACTGGCCCTGATCGGGCGTCGCTACGATTTCAATGGTTTCGATCTCAAGCTCGATGCCAAGGCGACCCGGTTCTCGCGTCCCAAGCTCGAAGGTGTGCGCTTGCCTGGGCAGGATGGTGAACGCCTGACGGCCTATCCCAGCATCGCGTACCCCGTCGTGCGCCCTGGCTGGTTCGTGACCCCCAAGATCGGTGTGCACCAGACGCAATACCAGAGCACCCGCTGGTATGGCGACCCCAACAACCTTGGCGATCTGGACCGCTACCGCCGCAGCGCATCCCGCACGCAGCCCATTGCCTCCATCGACTCGGGCATGACCTTCGAGCGTGACACCACGCTGTTCGGCAAGGATTCCATCCAGACGCTGGAACCGCGCCTGTATTACCTGAACGTGCCTTATCGCGACCAGTCGCGCCTGCCCGTCTACGACACCTCGCTGGCCGATTTCAGTTTTGCGCAGGCGTTTCAGGAGAACATCTATGCAGGCGGCTGGGATCGCATCGTCAACGCCCACCAGTTGACTGCGGGCCTGACATCGCGGTGGCTGGATGCCGAAAGCGGGTTCGAGCGCATGTACGGCTCGATTGCCCAGCGCTTCTATTTCGAGCGTCAGCGCGTCACGCTGCCCAACGAGATACCGCGTGAGAACATCCGGTCCGACTTCCTCGCCTCCGCGGGCGCTGCGCTGACCGATACGTTCAGCGTCGATTTCGGCGGCCAGTATGATCCCTATAACAGCCGCGTCAGCCGCGCGCTGGCCAGCTTGCGCTGGTCTCCCCAGCGTGCCACGACTGTTTCGCTTGCCTACCGGTATCAGCGCGACCCCTCGGCCAACGCGTTCTACGCGGTGCCCGGGCAGAATCAGGTCAGCCTGGCGTTCCAGTGGCCGTTCACCCCCCGCTGGTCGGGCGTGGGTCGAATCGACTACTCGCTCAGCGAGCGGCGCAACAACATCGTGGGGGCGACCTCCGATACGTCGCAATCTTCCCGTATCACCCAGGCGATCGCCGGGGTCGAGTACAAGGGTGATTGCTGCTGGATAGGCCGCATGGTCTTCCAGCGTTATGCGGTGTCTGCAGCGCAGACCAATACCGCGCTGTTTTTCCAGCTCGAGTTAAGCGGGTTGGGCGCCCTGGGAACCGATCCCTTGCGTCTGTTGTCCAGAAGTGTTCCGGGTTACCAGAACATCGCGCCTGCAGCCCAGCCTGCTTCGGCATTCGA
>JBAZPE010000060.1:0-8517 GCA_041648375.1 Burkholderiaceae bacterium
CGCGCGCATCGATCACGGCAGCCAGCAGCGCGATGGCCACATGCAGGCCCACGCCCCGATCCGCCAGCGTGAGCGGCGCATAACGGGGCACATCGCCTGTCTGGCGCCGATACAGATCGGCAATGCCGGTCTGGCCCTGAATCAGATCGTCGTAGGCCGGTCGCCCCGCATAAGGGCCGGCCTCGCCGAAGCCATAGGCACCGATATACACCAGCTTCGGGTTCTCGGCCGAAAATGCCTCGTAGGACAAGCCCAGACGTGCCATGGCCTGGGGTCGAATATTGAACAGCACAGCGTCGCAATCGCGTGCCAGCGCGAGACACGCGTCGCGGCCCTGCGCCGTCTTCAGATCAAGCACGATGGAGCGCTTGTTGCGGTTCAAATGCAGGTAGAGATGCCCCATGCCAGGATTGCGCATGGGCCCCACCGCCCGCATGTTGTCACCCGCCGGGGACTCCACCTTGATGACATCAGCGCCCAGGTCGCCCAGTACCTGGGTCGCATACGGGCCCATGACGACCGAACTCAGATCCAGAATGCGTACGCCCGCAAGCGGGCCGGAACGTTGCGTCATTGCGGTGTAATCCCTGCGTCCTTGATCATGTTGCCCCACAGGTCACGTTGTTCCGACACAAACGTCGCAAACGATTCCGGCGTGCCACTGAACGCGTCAAAGCCTTGGTCGGCCAGCTTCTTCTTGACGGCTGGGTCGTTGACGGTGTCATTGATGGCCTTGTTCAGCTTGGCCACGATTTCCGGCGGAACGCCTTTGGGACCGAAAAAGCCGTTCCACGAATTGATGTCGAACGGCTTCACCCCAGCTTCTTCCATCGACGGGATCTCGGGCGTCAACGCACTGCGTTTGGCCGTCGATACCGCGAGGGGACGCATCTGACCCGACTGCACGAAGCTCTGACTGGAGGTCAGGTCGGTGAACATCATGTCGACCTGTCCACCAATAAGGTCGGTCATGGCCTGGGGGGTGCCTTTGTAGGGCACATGCAGGATGTCGATCCCGGCGCGACGCGCAAACGTGCCGCCTGCGACGATGCCGGTGCTGTTGCCGCTGGCATAGCTCAGCTTGCCCGGGTTTTTCTTGGCATAGTCGATCAGCTCTTGCAGCGTTTTGACCGGAAGCTTGGGATTGACGACCAGCAGGAACGGCAGGTTGCCACCGCGCGCGATCGGCGTGAAATCAGTCACGGGATCGTAGGGCACGTTGTTCATCAGGAACGGGGCGGCAGAGTGCGAAGTGTTCGTGGTGACAAACAGGGTGTACCCATCCGGCTTGGCGCGCGCCACATAATTGGCAGCAATCGTGGCATTGGCGCCCGGCTTGTTCTCGACGATGACCTGTCCGTTGATGCGCTTACCGATTTCCTGAGCGAAGATGCGACCGGCAGCATCGGTGCCAGAGCCGGCAGGAAACGGCACGACCAGGCTGATCGGACGTTCGGGATATTCGGCCAGCGCCTGTCCTGCGTAGGCGCCCAAGCTGCCTGTCAGGGTCAATGCCATGGCGGCCATGATGGCGCGGCGTGAGAAAGTCGGTCGATGTGCGGTCATGTTTTATCTCCGTGTTGCGCGTTTGACGCGTCTTGAATAAGTGATGGAAGTGGGACTGCAAGGGGTTCAGACGCCGATTGCTGGCGCCAAAAGGGGCACCGCCTGCCGGCGCGACCGGAAGGCCTGCGTGCGTGACGCCACGGCATGTTCAGCCATGTCGGTGGACACGATCGGGCGATTCTTCGTAAGGCGGGGTGTAAATCACCAGCAAGCGCGCAGGCTCTGCACTGGTGACAGTAAAGACGTGGGGCACATCGGCAGGGAAATAACAGCAGTCGCCCGCGATCATGTCGCCGACTTCGCCATTGACCTCGGCACGTGCGGTGCCGGACAACAGATAGCAGACCTGCTCGATGCCGGGATGGGAGTGCGGCAATGCGCCGCGCCCCTGCTCGATCGTGCCGACCAATACCTCGATGCCCTTGGCGCCGACGGTATCGGGGCTAATCAAGCGGCGATTGACGGTGCCGTGATGATTTGCAGGGCTATAGCCCTGCACCTCGGATTCGCGAACGATCCATGTGGGTCTGGGTGACGACATGCCTGCTCCAAATTTCTGTGTGTGAATCTATTTTCACACACAAGAAAGATCGTGCCAACTGTGTCCCCAGCCCCTAGCGGTCAGATCAGGGGGTTCAGCGCGCCATCCATCGACAGAATGGCCCCGGTGACATAGCTGGCCCGGGCTGACGCCAGGAACAGCACGGCATCGGCCACCTCTTCGGGTTGCCCATAGCGCTTAAGTGGGATAGCTGCTTCGGCTTTCTTGCGGAGTTCATCGATGCTCTTGCCCGTGGCCTCGGACTCGATCTGCAGCCTGCCCAGCACACGATCGGTGGCCGTCGCGCCCGGGTTGACGGCGTTGACCCGGATGCCATGACTGCCCCACGCGTTGGCCAACCCAGCGGACACCAGCATCAGTGCCGCATTGGCGGCACCGCCCGGCAGGTGCACGGGGCTGGCCACCTTGCCACCCATGCCGACCACGTTGACGATGACCCCGCTGCCCCGCTTGACCATGGGTTCGATCACCGCCTGAATGGCATTGATGGTGGTGAAGTACTTGGCATCCATGGCGTCGCGCCAGTCCTGAGCGCGCAAGGTGCCAGGGGAATAGCGTTTGGCCGCGCCGGCCGAGTTCACGAGAATGTCGATCTCGCCAAATCTCGCTCGAACCTGTGCCGCCATATCCACGGCAGCCTGGGCGTCGCACATGTCGGCGGCGACCGTCATTAGGGCATCGCCTGCGTTCAATTCAGCCGCCGCTGCCTCGAGCTTGGCAGGCGTGCGCCCCACGATGGCCACTTTGGCACCCTCGTTGAGGAATCCGCGTGCGCACGCCAGGCCAATGCCCTGGCTGGCGCCCGTCACCACGACAACCTTGCCCTTCAGTTCCAGATCCATGTGTCATCCTCTATCTCGATTGTTAGAACAGCCTGTCCGAGATTATGACCGGGACCGATGCCGTTGGGGGGAGATCCCTGATCGATCCCATGGCCTGCACCCATCTGTCTGTCTTGCATCCGGTGTATAAAGGTCGGTCTCGCCGGACAGGCTCGCCATCACAATATATGCTGTCGCCATGCAACCTGTTTTTCCTGCCTACCTGATTGCCCGCCTGCTGCTGTTGCTCGTTCTATTGGCGAGCATCTACTTCCTGCGCGGCTTCATGGTGCCCGCTCTGGCGGCGCTGATCATCGGATTGGCCAGTTGGCCTCTGTTCCAGCGCCTGGTCAATGTGTGCAAAGGGCGCACGACGCTGGCGGCCGCTTTGGCGCTGCTCGCGGTCGTTGCGGTGCTGGTGGTTCCGCTGTCCCTGGCGTTGTCCTATGCGATCAAGGAGGCGAGCTCTTTCGTCGCCTGGCTGCTGGCGGCCAATCGGAACGGGGTCGATGTGCCCCCGTGGGTGTACAACCTGCCGGGCATAGGCGAGCGCATGGCGCGCTATTGGGCGGAATACCTGGGCGAGCCCCACGCGCTGGGTGCCCTGGTGGAGTTGGCCAGTGGCCAGCATCTAGGCAACATTTATCGCCTGGTACTCTCGGCAACGGGTAACGCGTTCCATCTTCTGCTGGCCGTGCTGTTCATGTTGATCACCCTGTTCTTTGTCTATAAAGATGGGGATCAGATGCTGGCTCAGCTCGATATTCTGGGCGAGCGCATTCTGCCGGCGCGCTGGCAGCGGTTTTCGCGCGTGGTGCCCGCCACCATCAGCTCGACGGTGATCGGCATGGGGCTGATCGCGATCGGTGAAGGCGTGCTGCTGGGGGTGGCCTACTGGATTGCGGGTGTGCCCTCCCCTGTACTGCTGGGTGTGATCACCGGCTTCATGGCGCTCATTCCCGGCGGCGCACCGCTGTCATTCACACTGGTGTCGCTCTATCTCGTGGGATCTGACCAGCTTGTGGCCGGTCTGGGCCTGCTGGCCTGGGGCTCGATCGAGCTATTCATCGTCGACAAGACCTTGCGCCCGCGCCTGGTGGGCGGCCCGGTCAAGCTGCCCTTTTTGCCCACGTTCTTTGGACTGGTGGGTGGTGTCAGCACATTGGGTATCGTCGGGCTGTTCGTCGGCCCGGTGCTCATGGCGCTGCTGGTTGCAGTGTGGCGCGAATGGGTACGCAATGTAGAAAGCGACCGCGATGCCCGACGAGAACGGGACGCACGTCGCGTCATTGTCTAGCGCGTGCTGTTCGGGCCTGCGACGCATCGGTCTGCAGGCCTGAACATCACACTTACTTCGATGGCACAGTCGCGGTCCACTCTTGCGCCTGAGCGGTCTTGGCCTTGCGATCGTACAGACACAGCATCTGACCCTTCTTGCCGGCCATGTGCTTTTGCGGGTAGGTACCGGCGACCAGCAGAGCCGTCTGCCCCAGGCTGTCATCGAACAGAATAGGCTTGCCTACCGCTTTCGCCTTGGTCAGGCCCGAGGCCTTGATGCATGCGGTGGCGACATCACGATCATGTTGTGCCCAGGCATCCGGGCCACTGGCCTGGGCCGACGTGATGCTTACGCTCAGGCACACGCCGGCACATGCCATCCATACCGACAAACGAGACACCGATTTCTCACCCATGGTTCACCTCCAATTTAGGCGTTCATGTTGGCACGAGTGATCGATCGGTGCTTGTTGCGGGTGCAACAGACTTATTCGGGCAAGGCGTCAGCCGCTACATGATCTCCCGCCGCTGTGATGCACACCAGCCCGCTTTGCGTAGCCAGCGTGCCACTAAACATCAGCCTGGCTGAGGGGCACGAGGGAGATGCATCTTGATACCGAACAGCGCCTTTTGGCAAGGGACGGCCACCACCCCGCCCGCCTGACTTAGAAGTGCGTCAGATAACCACCGTCTACAGCCAGGGTTTCGCCGGTGACGTAAGACGCCGCGTCTGACGCCAGGAACGCGACCGCGCCGGCGATTTCTGCCGGTTGGCCCCAACGCCCCAACGATGTGCGTCGCTGCAGATGCTCGGCTACTTTGGCATCGTCCGCCAGCCTGGCGTTTTGTTCGGTCGCAAAAAAACCTGGCGCCACGGCATTGACGGTAATGCGGTGGGTGCCCAGTTCGGCAGCCATGGCGCGCGTCATGGCGCCCAACGCGCCCTTGGCTGCGGTGTAGGCGGCATCACCACGATTGGCGATCAGGCCGGCGATGGAGGTGATGTTGATGATGCGCCCGGGTCGCTGCAAGTCGATCAGTCGACGCGCGACGGTTCGGCTCAACCCGAAGGGCGCGACCACATTGACGTCCAGCATCCGGCGCACGTCTTCGAGCATGAAATCGAACATGCCGCGCCGATCGCGAATGCCGACATTGTTCACCAGAATATCGATGGCTGCCTCGCCATGCCACCAGGGCTCGAGCACATCGTGCAGAGCGAACTCGTCGGCGATATCGCACACGATGCCTGTCGCGCGCCCGCCTTCGTCTTCGACCAGGGTGCAGGCGGCCTGCACCGCACCGGCGTCACGCCCGTTGATCAGCACATGGGCGCCCTGCGACGCGAGACCGCGGGCAATGGCCAGCCCCAGACCCCGCGCACTACCGGTCACCAGTGCGACCTTGCCGTCGAGCGCAAACATGGAACGATTCATGGAGCAGATTCCTGATGAGATGATGAGACGCGCCTGTAACGACTTTCCACGGGTGCGCCAAGGACCGTGCCGTGAGTCCTTCTGGCACCTGGCACGGGCGTTGGAGCCGAACAGGGCACCTGAAGTTTAATGCGCAATGACGCAGACGCCACGACTGACGCACTGCCTGCTACATTGACAGCCGCTCGACGCCCGTCCGCGTGCACCCGCCCTCACCTTCTGCCGATAAGCCTCTCCATGAATGCGCCCACCGTCACCGACACTGCCTTGAAACACATCTTCGATGAGGGCTGCTTTGCACGGGTGGCCGATTTGCTGCGTACCGCCGCGCCGCAGTGCGACGCCGAGCGGTTCATGGCGCTATCGTTGCAGGATCTGGACACGCTCAGCCTGATGCAGCGCCTGCGCCGCATGGCCGACAGCCTGCATGCGGTGCTGCCCGATGATTACAGCGAGGCGCTCGACATTCTGGTCGCCATCGCGCCCGGCATCAAGCCTGTTTTTGCGACATTGGCACTCCCTGATTTTGTGGCGCGCTATGGTTTGCATGCCTATGACGAATCGATGCAGGCCTTGAAATACTTCACCCCGTTCGGAAGCTCGGAGTATGGCGTGCGTCCCTTCATTCGTCAGGACCCTGCGCGTGCGCTCAGGACCATGCGCGCATGGGCGGGTGATACCGATCCCCACGTGCGCAGGCTTGCCAGCGAAGGTACCCGCCCTCGCCTGCCCTGGTCCTTTCATCTGGACGCACTGGCGCAGGACCCCGAACTGGCCGCACCGATACTGGAAGCCTTGCGCAGCGACGACAGCCTGTACGTGCGCAAATCGGTCGCCAATCACTTGAATGACGTGACCAAACTGCACCCGACCTGGGTCATGGATCGACTCGAGCGGTGGCCGCTTGATAACGTGCATTGCGCCTGGATCGCGCGCCACGCGTTACGCACGCTGATCAAGCGCGGCGACAAACGTGCGCTGGCCATCGTGGGTGCCGGCACGCGAGCCGAGATCACGCTGGGACGATTCGCCGTCGCGCCAGACACCCTGCGGCTGGGCGATACGCTCACGCTGCACGTGGACATCACCTCCACCGGTCAGGCCGCGCAGCGCCTGGAGATCGACTATCGGCTGCACTATGTGCGAGCGGGTGCGAACCTGAGCACCAAGGTATTCAAACTGCGCGCATGCACCATCGCGCCCGGCGAGCGCCTGGTGATCACGCGCAAGCAGGTGATCCGAGACTTCAGCACGCGCAAGCATTACGCGGGTCGCCACGAAATCGACCTGATGATCAATGGCGATACGCTGGGTCATGCGCAATTCGATCTGCGCATCGGCTGACCTTGCGCGCTGCGAACAGATCTCGGCCCATGACGAGGTCTTGCAATTAGCTGCCTAAGCAATTAAATTCTTACGCATGACAACGCCTTCTTCACCCAAGCCTCCCCGGCCCCGCGCCGCGCCCGATCGCCCACGGCCAAGTGCTGCGGCGGCAGACAGCCATGCGCATGACGCCAATCTGGGTTTCTTGATGAAGCAGGTCTATCTGTCAATGAATCGACTCCTGGATCAGGACATGGCGCCACTGGGGCTGACCGCCATGCAGTGGCGACCCATCACCTGTCTGGATAAGAAACGCGCAGACACGGCCGCTGGCCTGGCCAAGGTGATCGACGTGGACACGGGCGCCATGACACGCACCCTGGATCGCCTTGAAGCCAAGGGCCTGGTGGCCCGGACCCGCAGTCAGGAAGATCGGCGCGTGGTGCGTATCGAACTGACCGAGGCAGGCCAGGCCATCGCCCACGAAATCCCGGCCCGCATCTCGCGCACCCTGCAGCATCACCTGCGCGGCTTCGACACCGAAGAAGTGCGGCTGCTGACGCATTTCATGCAACGCATGCTGGCCAACGGATCGGTACTCCCCCCTGTCGACGATTGAAGCTCGATCGCCTGCCCGGACCCTGAGAACCTGGATTTCTGTTCATGAAAACGTCAGCTTTCCGTGGGCATAATTGCTGCCTAGGCAAATACAGTCGCAACAACTAATTTAAGCTAAATGTCAGTATGAAAGCTCCTCTTGCTTTGCTCGTGGTGGCAGTACTGGCGGGATGCGCGCCAATGCGCGACGCACCACCCGCACTGGCTACCGTGCAGCCTGCCCGCCTGGGTCTGGTTCAGAGCCAGGTTGCCTGGCCGCAGGCCCAGTGGTGGCAACGCTATGACGACCCCCAGCTCGACAGTCTGGTTCAGGACGCGTTGGCGGGCAGCCCGACCGTCGATCGCGCCCGCGCACGTCTGGCACAGGCCAACGCTGCCGTGGGCAGTGCGCGTGCGCCGCTGTCTCCCAGCCTCTCGGCAAACTACGGGCTGACACGCCAGCGACTCTCGGAAAACTATATCTACCCGGCGCCTTTGGCAGGCTCGGTCACGACCGACCAGCGCCTGGCGCTGGATCTTTCCTACGAACTGGATTTCTGGGGCAAGCACCGACACGGGCTGGAGGCCGCCGTGGCGCGTCAGCAAGCCGCCCAGACCGACGTGCAGGCGGCGCGCATCATGCTGGGCTATGGCGTGGTTCAGGCCTATCTGAACCTGCAGAATGCTTTTGCGCAGCAGCAGGTGCTGGAAGATATCGGCAGGCAGCGGCGCGAGCTGCTGGATCTCACTAGCGGGCGCTTCGACAATGGCCTCGATACCCAGGTCGAGGTGCGGCAGGCACAGTCGGCACTGGCGCAGGCAGACGTACAGATCGTGCAGACCCGCACCCGCATCGCACAATTGCGCAATCAAATCGCGGCGCTGACCGGCAATGGCCCGGATCGGGCTGCCGCACTGGTGCCGGCAGCCC
>JBAZPE010000061.1:0-8482 GCA_041648375.1 Burkholderiaceae bacterium
GCTGCGCCTCAGGGGCAGGTCGTGCCCAGCCGCCGTACCCGTGGTCCCGAAATTCGTCACGCCTCACCTGCTGGCGCTGCACCCACCGTCGCCGAACGCGACGAGGCGCGCAAGAAAGCCGAGCGTGAAGCTGCCGCATTGCGCGACATGCTGAACCGTCCGCGCAAAGTGCTGCGTGCCCCCGAACCTGAGGCCGCAGCGCCTGCCGCCGCACCCATCTCGGGTACGCTGCACAAGCCTGCTGCCAAGGCGGGTGTGAAGAAAGATGCCAAACCCGCAGCAGGTGATGGCAAGAAAACCATCAAGACGGCTGAAGTCGCCTCGACCTGGAAAGAAGACGCCTCACGCAAAAAACCGACCGACAGCAAGGCACCTGGTGCTTCGCGTGACGGATGGCGTGCGGGTGGCAAGAGCGGGGGCGGCAAGGGCAAGAACTCGCGCAACCAGCAGGCCGAGCGTCGCGCCGAGCCAGCACCCGCAGAATTCATTGCACGTGAAATCCACGTGCCTGAAACGATTACCGTCGCTGACCTGGCCCACAAGATGTCGGTCAAGGCAGCCGAGGTCATCAAGCACCTGATGAAACTGGGTCAGATGGTCACCATCAACCAGGTTCTCGACCAGGAAACCGCCATGATCATGGTGGAAGAAATGGGTCACACGGCCATTGCGGCCAAGCTGGACGATCCTGAAGCCTTCCTCGATCTGGACGAAGCCGCTGGCGATGCCGAGTTGTTGCCACGCGCACCGGTGGTGACCGTCATGGGTCACGTCGATCACGGCAAGACCTCGTTGCTGGATTACATCCGCCGCGCCAAGGTTGCTTCAGGCGAGGCCGGTGGCATTACGCAGCACATCGGTGCCTATCACGTCGAAACCGAGCGTGGCATGGTCACCTTCCTGGATACCCCGGGTCACGAGGCGTTTACCGCCATGCGTGCGCGTGGTGCCCAGGCCACTGACATCGTCATTCTGGTGGTGGCCGCCGACGACGGCGTGATGCCTCAGACACGTGAGGCCATTCACCATGCCAAGGCGGCAGGCGTGGCACTTGTGGTTGCGGTCAACAAGATCGACAAGCAAGGCGCCAATCCTGAGCGTGTGAAGCAGGAACTGGTAGCCGAAGAGGTCGTGCCCGAAGAATATGGTGGCGATGTGCCCTTCGTTTCGGTCTCGGCCAAGACGGGTGCCGGTATCGACGATCTGCTCGAAAACGTGTTGTTGCAGGCCGAAATTCTGGAACTCAAGGCGCCGGTGGAAGCCGCTGCCAAGGGTCTGGTCATCGAAGCCCGTCTGGACAAGGGTCGTGGCCCGGTCGCGACCATTCTGGTGCAGAGTGGCACGCTCAAGCGTGGCGATGCTGTGCTCGCCGGCGCCAGCTTCGGTCGCGTACGTGCCATGCTGGACGAAAACGGCAAGCCCGTGAACAGTGCCGGTCCTTCGATTCCGGTCGAGATTCAAGGTCTGACCGATGTGCCGGCTGCCGGTGATGAAATCATCGTGCTGGCCGACGAGCGCAAGGCACGTGAGATCGCGTTGTTCCGTCAGGGCAAGTTCCGCGACGTCAAGCTGGCGCGCCAACAGGCCGCGAAGCTGGAATCGTTGTTCGACAACATGGGCGAGGGTGCACAGACCCTGGCTCTGATCGTGAAGACCGACGTGCAGGGTTCGCAGGAAGCACTGGTCAGCTCGCTGACCAAGCTGTCGACCGAAGAAGTCCGTGTGCAGGTCGTGCACGCTGCCGTGGGTGGTATCTCGGAAAGCGACATCAACCTGGCAATCGCTTCGAACGCAGTGGTCATCGGCTTTAACGTCCGTGCCGAGCAAAGCGCGAAGAAGCTTGCCGAGAACAACGGCATCGACGTGCGCTACTACAACATCATTTACGACGCGGTCGACGAGATCAAGTCGGCAATGTCGGGCATGTTGGCACCCGAGAAGCGTGAGGAAATCATCGGTATGGTCGAAATTCGTGAGGTCTACACGATCTCGCGCATCGGCACGATCGGTGGTTGCATGGTGACCGATGGACTGGTTCGCCGTGACTCGCAAGTCAGGCTGCTTCGCAACAACGTCGTGCATTGGTCCGGTCAGCTGGATTCCCTGCGTCGCTTCAAGGATGACGTCAAGGAAGTCAAGCAAGGCTTCGATTGCGGTATCACTTTGCGCAACAACAACGATCTTCAGGTGGGCGACCAGCTGGAAGTGTTCGAAATCAAGGAAGTGGCGCGCACGCTGTAAGCGGGCCACTTGCCTGAGGATATATGAGCCGACACAAGTCAAAAACCATTCCAGGTCGCAACGTCAGGTTGGCCGACCAGATCCAGAAGGATCTGGCCGAGCTGATCCAGCGTGAGGTCGACGTTCGCCGAGCAGGGCTCATCACCCTGTCCGGCGTCGAACTCTCTGCCGATTACGCCCACGCCAAGGTGCACTTCACCGTCATGGGCGCCGAGCCAGAGGTGGCGACGACGATATTGAACGACAAGGCGGGATGGTTGCATTCCCAGTTGTTCAAACTGCTGCACATTCATACGGTACCGACGCTGCATTTTTTCCACGATCCTCAGATCAAGCACGGTATCGAGATGTCCCAACTCATTGACCGAGCCAATCAACCGGACTCGTATCTGAATCCGCCGGTCAAGGCAGACGATCCCGACAAGCCGGCCTAGCCCGACTCGTCGACCCAGTTTTCGGAATTTATTTATGGCCAAACGACGCGGGCAAGTGCTCGATGGTGTGCTGTTGCTCGACAAACCGCCAGGTCTGTCCAGCAACCACGCCCTGCAACGGGCCAAGCGCACCGTCGACGCCGCCAAGGCGGGCCATACGGGCACCCTCGATCCTTTCGCGACGGGGCTGCTGGTGTGTTGCACCGGCCGCGCCACGAAGATCAGTGGTGCCATGCTGAATGCAGACAAGACATACCTGGCCACGATCGCGTTCGGTTCGGAAACGGACTCAGGCGATTTGACAGGTCATGTGGTGTCACAAGCCGATGCTATCTTCGGTGGCGTGCAAGAGCAGGCTCTGCTGGATGTGCTGACCCGGTTCACCGGCACACAGACACAGATTCCGCCGATGTACTCCGCGTTGAAACGCGATGGCAAACCGTTGTACGAGTATGCCCGAGCCGGCATTGAGCTGGAGCGGGAACCCAGAACGATCACGATCTACAGCCTGGAACTATTGGCGCTTGCCGCCGATGGCATGACCGCGGAAGTGGAAGTGGCCTGCAGTAAGGGAACCTATATTCGAACGTTGGCGCAGGATATCGGAAGAGCATTGGGCTGTTTTGGCCATCTTTCGGCACTGCGTCGTACCCGAGTCGGTCCCTTCTCACTTGATCGCGCTGTCACGCTGGAAGCCTTGCAGGCGATGCCAGATCCTAAGCAGGCGTTGCTTGCGATGAACGAATTGCCGGCGGGCTTGCAGCCCGCCACCTGAAACTAAAGGACTTTTTATGACACGACGCGCCCTACGCAACGTCGCCATTATTGCTCACGTCGACCACGGTAAAACCACCCTGGTCGATCAACTGCTGCGCCAATCGGGCACCTTCAGTGCTCACCAGCAGATGGGCGAACGGATCATGGACTCCAATGATCTGGAAAAAGAGCGCGGCATCACGATTCTGTCCAAGAACTGTGCCGTGCAATATGAAGGCACGCACATCAACATCGTCGACACCCCGGGTCACGCCGACTTCGGTGGCGAAGTCGAGCGCGTGCTCTCGATGGTCGACGGCGTGTTGCTGCTGGTTGACGCGGTCGAAGGTCCCATGCCGCAAACGATTTTCGTGACCCGCAAGGCACTGGCTCTGGGTTTGAAGCCCATCGTCGTGGTCAACAAGGTGGATCGTCCCGGCGCGCGTACGGATTTTGTCATCAACGCCACGTTCGAACTGTTCGATAAGCTTGGTGCAACCGAAGAGCAGCTGGATTTCCCGGTGGTGTTCGCTTCGGGCCTGTCCGGCTACGCAGGCTTGAGCGCCGATGTCCGCGAAGGCGACATGCGCCCCTTGTTCGACGCCATTCTGCAATACGTGCCGCAGCGTGATGACGATGCCGATGGTTCGCTGCAGATGCAGGTCATCTCGCTGGACTACAACAGCTATGTTGGCAAGATCGCCGTGGGCCGTATTAATCGTGGCCGTATCCGCAGCCTGCAGGAAGTGGCATTCCGGGATGGTCCGGATGGTCAGATCTTCAAGGGCAAGATCAACCAGGTTCTGAAATTCCAGGGTCTGGAGCGTGTGGTCGTCGATGAAGCCGAAGCCGGCGACATCGTGCTGATCAACGGCATCGAAGATCTTTCCATCGGAACGACCGTGGTCGATCCCGCCAACCCTGAAGCGCTGCCGCTGCTGCGCATCGACGAGCCGACGCTGACCATGAACTTCATGGTCAATACCTCGCCGCTCGCCGGTCGCGAAGGCAAGTTCGTTACCAGCCGCCAGCTGCGCGACCGTCTGGATCGTGAACTCAAGGCCAACGTGGCATTGCGTGTGCGTGATACGGGTGACGATACGGTTTTCGAAGTGTCCGGACGTGGCGAATTGCATCTGACGATTTTGCTGGAAACCATGCGTCGCGAAGGCTATGAACTGGCCGTCTCGCGTCCGCGCGTGGTCTTCCGTGAAGTCGACGGCGTGCGTCATGAGCCGTTCGAATCGCTGTCCATCGACGTGGAAGACCCGCACCAGGGCGCCGTCATGGAAGAACTGGGCCGTCGTAAGGGCGATCTGCAGGACATGCAGCCCGATGGCCGTGGTCGCACCCGTCTGGAATACATCATTCCTGCACGTGGTCTGATCGGTTTCCAGAACGAATTCCTGACCTTGACCCGCGGTACCGGTCTGATCAGCCACATCTTCCACGAATACGCACCGGCACGTGAAGGCGGCATCGGCGAGCGTCGCAACGGCGTGCTGATCAGCCAGGACAACGGCGATGCCGTGGCCTATGCGCTGTGGAAGCTGCAGGATCGTGGTCGCATGTTCGTCAGCCCCGGCGAGCCGCTGTATGAAGGCATGATCATCGGCATCCATAGCCGCGACAACGACCTGGTGGTCAATCCGATCAAGGGCAAGCAGCTGACCAACGTGCGTGCTTCGGGCACTGACGAAGCCGTGCGCCTGGTGCCGCCGATTCAGATGTCGCTGGAATATGCCGTCGAGTTCATCGATGACGACGAACTTGTGGAAATCACGCCCAAGTCGATTCGTCTGCGCAAGCGTCATCTGCAGGAAAACGAGCGTCGCCGTGTGGCACGGTCAGGCGCGTAATGACCTGACCGGCATGGCTGGCTAGCGGGAGAGTTCGACCCGCTGCCACGATCCATGCCGCGATACAAAAAAACCGTAGTGACCCTCACAGGTCGCCACGGTTTTTTTTATGCGTGCGGTGCCTTCACGCCGGTAATGAAGGCGCGTACTGTTCGTCCGAAGCAATACGGTTGTGCACGGCTTCAATATGGCGCACGATGGTCGGCACATCATCATCGACGATGAACAGCTCGAGGTCGTGGGCGCTGATCATGCCATTGCCCAATACCTGGTCGCTCAGCCAGTCGATCAGCCCGGACCAGAATTCCCGGCCCACCAGTACGATCGGGGCAGGCGGAACCTTGCCGGTCTGGATCAGCGTCAGCGCCTCGAACAGCTCATCCAGCGTGCCGAAACCGCCAGGCATGGCGATGTAGGCAAAGCTATGCATGAAGAACGTGGCCTTGCGTGAGTAGAAGTACTCGAACGACAGACTGACCGACTGGAACGCATTGTTCGAGGTTTCAAAGGGCAACACGATATTCAGGCCAATGCTCTTGCCACCTGCCTCGAAAGCGCCTTTGTTGGCCGCCTCCATCATGCCTGGCCCGCCGCCGGCAATCACGGCGAAGCCGGCTTGCGCCAGTGCATACGATAGTTCTTCACATTTCAAATAGAGCGGCGCGTCACGACTGGTGCGTGCACTGCCGAATATGGCCACGGCCGGGCCGATGTTCTCCAACGTACGAGCTGCGGTCTCCAACTCTGACATAATCACCGGAATCTGATTTCCGGCGGGCGATTCTTTGTCTGCGCTTATTACCATGAAAAAAACCTTATTACTCGTTGACGGGTCCAGCTATCTCTATCGTGCTTTTCATGCGATGCCCGATCTGCGCAACGCGAAGGGTGAACCGACCGGTGCGCTCTATGGTGTCGTCAACATGTTGCGAAAGCTCGTGTCCGATCATAAAGCAGAATATGCAGCATGCATTTTCGATGCCCGGGGAAAAACCTTCCGCGATGACCTCTATCCGGACTACAAATCGCACCGCCCGCCCATGCCAGAGGACCTGGCCGCACAAATCGAACCCATACACCGGGCGGTTCGCGCGCTCGGATGGCCCGTACTTGCCATTGAGGGGGTAGAAGCCGACGACATTATCGGCACCCTGGCATGTCGGGCGGCTGAACACGACGTCAATACGATTGTGTCCACAGGCGACAAGGATCTGGCGCAGCTCGTGAACAGCCACGTCTCCCTGGTCAACACCATGTCTGGCGAGTATCTGGACGTCGCAGGCGTGCGCAATAAATTCGGTGTAGACCCCGATCGCATCGTCGACTACCTCATGCTGGTGGGCGATACGGTGGACAATGTGCCGGGCGTCACCAAAGTGGGGCCGAAGACGGCGGTGAAGTGGCTCGCGGAGCACGGCTCGATCGAGGCCATCGTGGCTGCGGCCGATCAGGTCAAGGGCGTCGCGGGTGCCAACCTGCGCGAGGCCATTCCGAACTTTCCGCTGACCCGAGAGTTGTTGACCGTAAAGTGCGACTGCGATCTGGCCGGGCATATCGATGGCCTGGCTGACCTGGTGTGGCGTCCCCTGGACGAGCCCACCCTGGTGTCGCTCTACGACAACTACGGGTTCCGGTCCTGGCTGCGTGAAATCACGCAGGATGACGACCGTGTGCCGCAGCAGGACGGGCGTGTCGACCAGACTGCGCTGCCTGACCGGCCTGAAACCATCGAATACGATATTGTGACCGACTGGCCCATGTTCGATAAATGGGCCGAGCGGGTGCAGGCGGCCACGCTGGTGGCACTCGATACCGAGACCACTTCGCTCTCGGAGATGCAGGCTCGCCTGGTGGGTATTTCTCTGTCGGTGGCGCCCGGTGTGGCCTGCTATATCCCGCTGGCGCATCGTGGCCAGGATGTCGGCGAACAGCTGCCCAAGGAACAGGTGCTCCAGCGTCTGGCGCCCTGGCTGGAAAGTGCCGATGCGCCCAAGTTGCTGCATCACGCCAAATATGACGCGCATGTGTTCGCCAACGAAGGCATCACGCTCGCCGGGATCGCCGAAGACACGATGTTGCAGGCCTATGTGCTGGAGTCGCATCGGGGCGTGGGGCTGACCGAGCTGGCCAAGCGCTTCCTGGGGCGTGACGGGGTCACCTATGAGTCCTTGTGTGGCAAGGGCGCCAATCAGATCGGGTTCGACGAAGTCGCCATCGACAAGGCAGGCCACTATGCTTGCGAAGATGCCGATTTCACCTGGCAGCTGCATCAGGTCCTGCGCCCGCGCGTGGCTGCCAGCGAGGGGCTGGAGCGCATCTACAAGATGGAGATCGATGTCTCCGAAGTGTTGATGAAAATCGAGCGCAACGGTGTGCGTGTCGATGCGGCCGAGTTGGGACGCCAGAGCAATTGGCTGGGGCAGGAAATGCTCAAGCTCGAGCAGCGCGCCTACGAGCTCGCCGGCCAGCCCTTCAATCTGAACTCGCCCAAGCAACTGGGCGAGATTCTGTTCGGTCAGATGGGCCTGCCGGTGGTGCGCAAGACCGCCAGCGGAGCACCGTCCACCGACGAAGAAGTCTTGTCCAAGCTTGCCGAGGATTACCCCTTGCCCAAGGCACTGCTGGAATACCGCGGTCTGTCCAAGCTGAAATCGACCTACACCGACAAATTGCCCAGGATGATCAACCCTGCAACCGCGCGCGTGCACACGCACTACGCGCAGGCTGCCGTCATCACGGGGCGGCTGGCGTCGTCCGATCCGAATCTGCAAAATATTCCGGTGAGGACCGAGGCGGGGCGTCGGGTGCGCGAGGCTTTCGTGCCCGAGATCGGCAGCCTGGTCTCGGCGGATTACTCACAGATCGAACTGCGCATCATGGCGCATGTCTCCGATGACGCGAATCTTCAGCAGGCGTTCTCATCAGGCACCGACGTGCACCGTGCGACGGCATCCGAGGTGTTCGGCGTGGCGCTCGATGAGGTGAGCGTGGATCAACGCCGTGCGGCCAAAGCCATCAATTTCGGCCTGATCTACGGGATGGGGGTGTTCGGCCTGGCCTCGAATTTGGGCATTACTCGCGATGCGGCGCAGGCCTATATCGATCGCTACTTCACCCGCTACCCGGGCGTGGCGCAATACATGGCCTCTACCCGGGTGCAGGCGCGTGAGCAGGGTTTTGTCGAGACCGTCT
>JBAZPE010000062.1:0-8426 GCA_041648375.1 Burkholderiaceae bacterium
TGATGGCAAAGGTCGCCCCGGTGCTTTGCGTATCGAAACCGGACGCGCCGCCTCGCTGGGTTTTCAGGCGTTCGTAGCATTCGACGCTGCGATCGGTCGCGTAGGCGGTTTCGCATTCTTCGTAGGTGATTTTCACCCCGTTCACGCCACCATCGCGTGCATTGACCAGCTTCAGGTAATCCAGCTTGCCATCGGCCCAGGGAATGCCCAGCGGGGCGAACGAACCCGTTCGATACACCAGCAAAGGCACGAACTGCTCGGCCGCATACGCGGATGCCGGCACCGCCGCCATCACGCCTCCTGCTACAGCCAGGGCTGCAGCCACTTTCCTCATTGCGCGTTTCATCTCCGTTACCTCCAGCGTCGGTGCATCGCACCGTGATTGGCCCGGTCTGTGCCGGGTATTCGTCTGGACGTCGCCCCATGACGCGTCCGATATTCGTTTTTGATCCGTCTGCGCGGTCATACCCGCGCGCTCAGATCGATCCAGATTTTTCACCGTGCCGCCTCAATGCGGGAACGGCCACATCCGCAACTTCTCTTTCGCCACGCTCCACAGCCGCGCCAGGCCATGCGGCTCGACGATCAGGAAGAACACGATCAGCGCGCCGAACACCATGTGCTCGATATGAAAGATGGTGTCCACTGACAGCGGCAAGCCCAGCCAGCGCGGCACGCTGTGCAGCGCAACCGGCACCAGCACGATGAACGCCGCGCCGAAGAAGCTGCCCATGATCGAGCCCAGCCCACCGATGATCACCATGAACAGCAGCTGGAATGAGCGATTCAGATCGAAGGCCAGGGGCTCCCAGGAACCCAGGTGGATGAACCCCCACAAGGCACCCGCCACACCGACGATGAACGAGCTCACGGCAAACGCCGTCAACTTGGCATACACCGGCCGAATGCCGATCACTGCTGCGGCCACATCCATATCACGCATGGCCATCCACTGACGGCCCAGGGCGCCGCGCACCAGGTTCTTGGCAATCAGTGCGAACACCACCACGAAGCACAGCACGAACAAATACTTTTCCACCGCCGTTTGCACGGGCAGACCGAACGCGGTGAGCGCGGGCACCGACACGTTGCCCGACGGGGAATAGTTGGTGAAATAGGGAATGCGCAGGAACGCCCAATCGACGAAGAACTGGGCAGCAAGCGTGGCCACCGCCAGATACAGCCCGCGAATGCGCAAGCTCGGAATGCCGAACACCACGCCCACCAGCGTCGCGAACACCCCGCCCATCAGAATCTGCAGCACCAGCGGCATGGCCGGCACCCGCACGCCGAAGTTCCAGGCCGCGTAGGCCCCCACAGCCATGAATGCCCCGGTCCCCAGCGAAATCTGGCCGCAATAGCCCACCAGGATATTCAGGCCGACCGCAGCCAGCGAGAGAATCAAAAAGGGAATCAGAATGCCGCGCAGAAAATAATCGCTACCCAGCATTGGCACGGCCACGAACGCAACGGCCAACAGGATCCAGATAAAGATGCGGTCCTGCAGAATCGGGAAGATCTGCTGATCGGAACGATACGTTGTTTTGAACTGGCCATTCTCACGATAGAACATATGGCCCCCTAGACCCGATCAATGATTTTTTCGCCGAACAGCCCTTGCGGACGGAACAGCAAAAAGACGAGCGCCAGCACATAGGCGAACCAGATTTCGATGCCACCGCCCACGAATGGGCCTAGATAGACCTCGGACAACTTCTCGCCCACACCGATAATCAGACCGCCGATGATCGCCCCTGGAATGCTGGTCAGCCCACCCAGAATGACCACTGGCAACGCACGCAGCGCCGCGGTGGCCAACGTGAACTGCACCCCGAACTTGGATCCCCAGATGATGCCGGCTACCAGCGCGCACAGGCCGGCGACACACCACACCACCACCCAGATGCGATTCAGGGGAATGCCGACCGACTGCGCCGCCTGATGGTCATCGGCCACGGCGCGCAGCGCCCGACCGGTGCCGGTGTACTGAAAGAACAGCGCCAGCGCGGCGACCAGCAATGCCGCGACCAGTGCCGCCGTGAGATCTTCCAGACTGACCAGAATGCCGCCCTCGAACATGTTTTCCAGAATGAACCAGGGTTCTTTCGGCATGCCCACATTGATCGAATACACGGAGCTGCCGAACGAGAATTGCCCCAGACCATCCAGGAAATAGCTGATGCCCAGCGTGGCCATCAGCAGCGTGGTGGCTTCCTGGTTGACCAGATGGCGCAACACCAGGCGCTCGATGAGCCAGGCCAGCAGAAACATCATGGCAGCGGCCACGATGAAGGCGAGGATGTTCGCCAGCAGCAGGCTCTCGAAACCAAGCCACTGCGGAATCCACACCGAGAAACGCGCCATGGCCAGTGCGGCCACCAGCACCATAGCCCCCTGGGCAAAGTTGAAGACGCCCGAGGCCTTGAAGATCAGGACGAAGCCCAGACCGATCAGCGCATACAGCATGCCGCTCATCAGCCCACCAAACAGGGTTTCCAGAAAAAATGCCATGCCGCCCCCTTAGTGGTCCACGCCAAGATAGGCGCGAATGACGTCTTCGTTTTCACGAACCTCGTCGGGTGCGCCATCACCGATTTTCTTGCCGTAATCCAGCACGACAACCCGATCCGAAATATCCATCACCACCCCCATGTCGTGCTCGATGAGCACGATGGTGGTGCCGAACTCGTCGTTCACATCCAGGATGAAGCGACTCATGTCCTGCTTCTCTTCGATATTCATCCCGGCCATGGGTTCGTCCAGCAGCAACAGGCGTGGCTCCATGGCCAGCGCACGCCCCAGGTCCACGCGCTTTTGCAGCCCGTAGGACAACCGTCCCACCGGTGTTTTGCGTGCGGCCTGGATCTCCAGGAAGTCGACGATGTGCTCGACGAATTCGCGATGTTCGTTCTCTTCGGCCAGTGCCGGCCCCCAGCGCAGCGCCTGGGCGAACAGCCCCTGCTTCATGCGCAGGTTGCGCCCGGCCATGATGTTGTCCAGCACGCTCATGCCCTTGAACAGGGCCAGGTTCTGGAAAGTGCGCGCAATGCCCATTTCGGCGGCACGCCTGGGCGTCATCCGATCGAACTGTTTGCCCTGGAAGTGAATGGCCCCCTGCTGCGGCACATACACGCCGTTGATGACGTTGAGCATGGAGCTCTTGCCCGCGCCATTGGGGCCGATGATGGCGCGGATTTCGTGTTCGCGCACGTCAAAGGAAATGTCCGACAGTGCACGCACCCCGCCAAAGGACAGGGAGATATTGCGCATGTCGAGCACCACATCGCCAATGCGACTGTCTCGGTTGGAAGTGTCCATGGTCATGCCGCCTTCGCCTGGCTGGCGGCATGGGTGGCCGCCGTTTGAATGCGGATATCGGCCGCGATGCTGCCGGTGCGTCCGTCTTCGAATTTCACTTCGGTTTCGATGTACTGCGATGCGCGAGCCTCGAACAGTGCATCGATGAGCACCGCGTACTTTTTGCCGATGAAAGCGCGGCGCACCTTGCGTGTGCGGGTGAGCTCATCGTCATCGGGGTCGAGCTCCTTGTGCAGAATCAGGAAGCGGTGCACCTGCGATGCGGCCAGCTTGGGGTCTGCGGCCAGATCGGCGTTGACCTGGCTGACGCAATCGGCGATCAGATCGTAGACCTCGATCTTGGCCGCCAGATCGGTATAGCCGGCATAGGGCATGCCGCGGCGCTCGGCCCAGTTGCCGACGGCTTCCAGATCGATGTTGATGAAGGCACACACCTCATCACGATTCGCACCGAAGGCGACGGCCTCCTTGATGAACGGGAAGAACTTCAGTTTGTTCTCGATGTATTTGGGCGCGAACAACTGCCCGCCCGCAAGCTTGCCCACATCCTTGGCGCGATCGATGATCTTCAGCTGGCCATCGGTGTCCAGGTAACCTGCATCGCCCGTCATGAACCAGCCATCGGCGGTGCGCGCCTCGGCCGTGGCTTCCGGGTTGCGGTAATAGGCCTTGAACAGCCCCGGGCTCTTGACCTGGATCTCGCCGTTGTCGGCAATGCGAATTTCCACGCCCGCCACGGGTGGGCCTACGGTGTCAGCTCGCACTTTGCCATCGGGCTGCACGCACACGAACACCGAGGTTTCGGTCGAACCGTAGAGCTGCTTCAGATTGATGCCGATGGAGCGATAGAACACGAACAGATCGGGGCCAATCGCCTCGCCGGCGGTGTAGGCCACGCGTACCCGGCTCATGCCCAGCGCATTGCGCAGCGGGCCATAGATCAGAATGTTGCCCAGCCCATAGCGCAGGCGATCGACCAGCGAGACCTGCTCGCCATCCAGAATGCGCGTACCGACACGTCGTGCGAGGCCCATCGCGCTGCGATAGAGCGCGCGCTTGATGGCGCTGGCATCCTCCATGCGGATGGTCACTTGCGTCAGCAGCCCTTCCAGCACACGGGGGGGCGCGAAGTAATAGGTGGGGCCGATATCGCGCATGTCGATGGCGACCGTTTCGGGTGACTCGGGGTGGTTGACCGTAAAGCCCGATACCAGCAGCTGTGTGTAGGAAAACATGTTCTGCCCGATCCAGGCCGGTGGCAGATACGCCAGCACATCTTCCTGATCGGTGAGGTTCTCCATCTCGGCCACCGCGCGCGCCCGATCGATCAGCGCATTGTGCGTGAGCACCACGCCCTTGGGCTTGCCGGTGGTGCCCGAGGTGTAGAACATGGCGGCGGTGTCATCCGGCGCCACGGCTGCCGCCGCGTCGGTGACATAGGCAGGCTGGGCCGCGCGGTGCGCCTCGCCTTGCGCGAGCAAAGCTTCATAAGACAGCAGCATCGCGTCGCTATAGTGACGCAGGCCACGCGGGTCGTCGTACACGATGTGGGCCAGCGCCGGGCACTGCTCGCGCACCTCCATCATCTTGTCGACCTGTTCCTGATCCTCGACCACGGCTACCGAAATCTCGGCGTCCTGCAGGACGTAAACCATCTCCTGCGCCACGGCATCCTGATAGAGGGGCACGGGGATGGCGCCCAGCATCTGTGCGGCCATCATCGTCATATACAGGCGAGGACGATTCTCACCGACGACGGCGACATGCATGCCGGGACGGATACCCAGATGCGCCAAACCGTGCGCCAGCGTGCGCACCTGTGCGGCCACCTCGGCCCAGGTCAGCGATTGCCAGATTCCGAGATCCTTCTCCCGGATGGCAGGACGAGCCCCGCGCTCGCGCTCGTGAACCTGCAGCAGCGCCGGGAAGGTGTTCAGGGCGGGCCCATGGGCCGCATCTGCCTTCAAAGCATCAACCACGTTGTCTCCTCGAGCCGTGGTCGTTTCGGGTCATGCCCGTCGCCCGGCCGTGTTTTTTGGATTTACTGCAGTGCTTACGGTATAAGGTTCGATAGTCAGCAACTGTCGCCAGCATGACATTTGCATTCGATTGAGGGTATGTCCCAATGCAGTCCACCGATTCCTTGCATCTCACTGCCGCCTGGTTCCGCTTGCTGGATACGGTTCAGCAAACACGCGTGGAGCAAGACATCGTGATGTCTCACGTGACTGCCGGAACCATGATCGCCCGCAAAGGCGAACTGGCCCAGGCCTGGATCGGTGTGGTGGATGGTCTGGTGAAAGTCTCGGTCGGCACATCGGACGGCCGCACCGCATCGCTGACGGGCGTGCCTGCCGGTGGCTGGATCGGCGAGGGATCGTTGCTCAAGCACGAAGCCCGCAAGTACGACGTGGTGGCATTGCGTGATTCGGTGATTGCACGCCTGCCTGCACCCACCTTCGAATGGTTGCTGGACAACAGCATTGCCTTCAATCGCTATCTGCTGCATCAGCTCAACGAACGCGTGGCGCAGTTCATCGGCAAAGCTGAATACGACCGCCTGCTCAATCCCGACTCGCGCATCGCGCGCTGCCTGACGGAACTGTTCAACCCGCTGCTGTATCCGGGCATGGGCATGCGGCTGTCCATCACGCAGGAAGAGCTCGGCTTTCTGGCGCGGGTCTCGCGTCAGCGTGTGAACCAGGCGCTCAAGACTCTCGAAGCCGCTGACCTTCTGAAGGTCGAATATGGTGGCGTGCGCGTGCTGAATCTTGAGGGTCTCAAGCGCTTTGGTGTGGATCTGGAAGCCTGAAGCCCGCTCGCTTGACAGCCGAGGCGACCCAGCCTAGCATCGGTACCAGAATAATCAATTTGGTACCGCAAAGCGTACCCGACATCAGGAGACAGCATGACCGCAGCCCCCCAGCCGGTGTACGGCGGCGCTACCGTGGGTCAGTTGTACGTCAGTGCCTTCAAGGCCTGGCCGCAACGCATGGCTCTGGTAGCCGATGATGTGGCGCTCACCTATGCCGAGCTGGAAAAGCTGTGCTATCGCATCGTGCGCGCCTACCGTGCGGCAGGGCTGGCTCGGCAGGACACGATCGCCTTTCTGGTGGGCAATCGCGGGCACGCACTGGCGGCCATGATTGCCGCGCAGATTGCGGGCCTGAAAGTCGTGACGCTGCACCCGATGGCGTCCGAACAGGACCACCAGTTCGTCATGCAGGACGCCAGCGTGCGTGCGCTGGTGGCTGACGCCTCGCGCTTCCTGGCCCGCACGCAGGCGCTGGCCGCCCACACCCCCGCGCCCATCGTGTTCACGCTGGAAAACGCCGATGTCGGCCAGGCACTGGTGGAGCAGGCAGCACAGCATGACGACGGCGAGATCGAAGCGGAATCCGATCCCGCCTCGATCACCAAACTGGCTTACAGCGGCGGCACCACCGGGCGCTCCAAAGGGATTCTGCACAGCCACCGCACCACGGTCACCATGACCGGCTACCAGTTGGCGGGCTACGAGTGGCCTGCGGACATCCGATTTCTGGCCACCACGCCCATCTCGCACGCGGCAGGTTCTTTGATACTGCCTACCCTGCTGCGCGGTGGCACGGCCTACCTGATGGAGAAGTACAGTCCGCAGGCCTTTCTCGCGCAGGTGAAACGCCATCGCATCACCGCCACCTTTCTGGTGCCCACGCAAATCTACGGTCTGCTGGACTTGCCCGCCCGGGTGCGCGCCGACACCGAAAGTCTGGAACTGGTGCTGTATGGCGCCGCGCCCATCGCACCCGTACGGCTGAATCAGGCGCTGGCGGCATTCGGACAGGTGTTTGGTCAGTTGTATGGCCAGGCCGAGGCCCCCATGGCCATCAGCTACCTGCCACGTGCCGATCATGACCCGCAGCGCCCTCACCTGCTGAGCTCCTGCGGCAAGGTCATCCCGGGCAATCGCGTGGCGCTGCTGGACAGTCAGCACAACGAGGTCGCCGTGGGCGAGGTCGGCGAGCTGTGCGTGCGCGGGCCCCTGGTCATGGATGGCTACCTGAACCGCCCGGACGAAAACGAGAAGGTGTTCGCCGGCCAGTGGTTGCACACAGGCGACATGGCTCGCCGCGACGCACAGGGCTATCTGTACCTGGTGGATCGTGCCAAGGACATGATCATCTCCGGCGGTTTCAACGTCTATCCCAGCGAAGTTGAAAACTGCCTGGCGCAACATCCTGCCGTGGCCACATCGGCGGTGATCGGCGTGCCGCACGATAAGTGGGGCGAGGCGGTGACTGCGATTGTCGTGCTGCGTGAAGACGCGCATGCAACCGAGGCCGAGATCATCGAGTACGTGGTGGCGCACAAGGGTGTGGTCAACGCGCCCAAGGCCGTGATTTTCGAAGCCGAGCTGCCACTGACCGCGCTGGGCAAGGTCGACAAAAAGACCATTCGCGCCCGTTACTGGAATACACAGGATCGCAGCATCGCTTGAGCAGTCGCTGCGCCTTGCATCACAGCACCACCTGAGCCATCGCTACACCTTGCATCACAGCACCAACTGAGCGATCACTACACGAACGCAGCCTCAATGGACGCTCTGTCGTCCTTCATAATAAAACCGGGAGTAGACAATGAAAGTCAGCAAAATCTGCGCGACGCTTGTCGCGCTGTGCGTCGGTGTGCTTGCACCGAGCATTCAGGCGCAGGAGACCTATCCTGCACGCGCCATCAAATTCGTGGTGCCGTTCGGCCCGGGTGGCATTACCGACCTGACGGCCCGCGTCTTCGGCAAGCATATATCAGACGCCTTGCATCAACCCGTCATCATGGAAAATCGCCCCGGTGCTGGCGCGACCATCGGTGCGAACCATGTCGCCCGTGCAGCGCCGGACGGCTACACCATGCTGCTAGGCACCAACGTTACGCATGCCATCAGCCCGCAGATGATGCTGTCGGTTCCCTACGACCCGCTCAAGGACTTTGTGCCGGTCGCCATGTTCGGCCTGAACGGCAACGTGCTGGTGGTGCGGGCAGATTTTCCAGCGAAAACATTTGGCGAGTTCATGGATCGCCTGAAAAGCAGCAAGGGTGAGGTCAATTATGCCTCCGGCAGCGTGGGC
>JBAZPE010000063.1:0-8383 GCA_041648375.1 Burkholderiaceae bacterium
GGAATGATGGCGCGGCCGCGGGCGATCTCCTCCCGAACGAACTCGGGTGTGATGATGGCGGGAATGCTTGCACCGAACGACTGCCCCGGGTGCTGACGCAGCAGTCGCTTGACCAGCTTCTCGCCATCGGGGCCCGAGGCTCGCAGCGTTTCCAGATAGTGTTCACGACGCAGGTTCTCGCGGATGGCGACGAACTCCATCTCCGGCGTGACGATGCCCTTGCGTGCATAGTGCATCTGGCTGACATTGGCGCCTGCTCGCGCGCGTCGGGGCGCTCGCTGCAGGTCGAACCGCAGGGCCGTCAGGCTGGGATCCTGCAGGCGCTCTTGCCCATACTGACTGGACGGGCCGCTGAGCACTTCGGTATCGCCACGCTCTTCGATCCAGGGCTTGCGCAGCGCAGCCAGGCCCCGCCGGATATCGATCTGCACCGCCGGATCGGTATAGGGGCCGCTGCAGTCATACACCGTCAGGGGAGGATTGGTCTCGCCGCCGAACATGGTGGGCGTATCGGCCTGGGTGATTTCCCGAAAGGGAACACGCAGATCGGGGCGCGATCCCTGTTCGTAGATCTTGCGGGATTGGGGCAGGGGGGCGACGGCAGCAGCGTCGACCTCTGCGGTGGCAGCGAGAAACTTTGGATTGGCGTTCATGAAAGCTCCAAGAGAAAGTTGGAGCCGAGTCGGGACGGATTTCGACTGAGGCCACAGGACGGATGCCCGCAGCGAACCCTGCCAAAAACGCTCCCAGCATCGGCATTATCCGTACTGGTAAGAAGGGACTCTCTCAACCGGCGCGGCACAATTGCCCGCCAGTACCCCTGCGTACGGCGCCAGTATAAGCGCCAATCGCTGTTCATGTAACGGCCGACATTACATCTTGAATCGTTCTGCACACGTTCCTGGTGCAGGTCGCTTGTACACTTTTTAGTAACAGCAGCCGATTTGCCTCATATCCGGCATCCAATTTGCTGGTGTCTTCTGAATCAAAAACTCGAAAGGTATCAACTATGTCCCTGAACGCACGCAAGTGGGCGCCCGCACTGGCCGCAATGGTGGTGGTATTGGCAGGTTGCAAGACCGCACCTACCAAGGACACGCCAGTGACCGCCGCGCCTGGTCAAACCTCGACCACGCAGCCCGCTGCGCCTGCTCAATCCGTGGGGATGTCGCCCGTTGAGTTCTACCTCGCGCAAACCGAGGCCGGCCCGGGTTTGATGGAAGTCAAGTTGCCCGACGGTGCGCTTTACATGCAGCGTCAGGCTGTGCTGACCCGCGCCGACTTGGTCGAGTCGGCCGCGCTGGTCGACAAGCAGGGCCAGAACTTCGTGGGCCTTCGGTTTTCTGAAGCCGGTGCCCGCAAGCTGAACGAAATTAGTTCGCAAAACATTGGCAAGATGCTGGCGTTGGTCGTGGAGCGCCAGTTGGTTGCTGCACCGCGCATTTCCGAGCCCTTGAACCGTGGCGTGCTGGCTTTCAGCGTGTCATCGGCGCAAGAAGCCAACGAACTCGCCACCGCCATTCGTGGCGACGCGGGTGCTGCTGCTCCCGCGCCGGGTGCTCAGCCTGCGCCGCGCGCGCCTGCCGCACCGCGTGCGCCGGCTCCCGCACCCCGCATGTAATTCTGCCGCCTGCACACCCTCGCGCGCCTTTCGGGCGCACGACTTCAAAACGCCAGCCACTATGTGTCCTGGCGTTTTTCCGTATGTTCCAGCGCGTATTGTTCCAGGCAAGCCTGCACGAATGCACCCACGGTCGCTTCCAGCAAGCGTTTGTGTGGGGGCTTCAGTGCATCGAACTGCGAGGGCGACACGGTGCGCCAGGGCCACATGTGCATCTCGGGTTCGCGCATGACTGGCGCCCGCGCGGGTGGCACCGTATCGGATGCAGGTGTCGGCAGCATTGATCCCTTGCCGGTATGCAGCCAAAGTGGATCGACTTTGAGAATGGCAGCAAGCCTGAACGTCGCCCGACTTGAATGACGATGCTGGGATTCGTAGCTCGCGATTGCACTTTGAGATACACCGGCCGCCCGAGCCAATTCGGATTGGGTCATGTGTTTCATAGCGCGTGCATAGCGCAGTCTGTCTGAAAATGTGTTCACGGGAGAATTGAAGCTTGCCTTGAAATCACCGAGGTATTTATAAGAACTGCCTTGGTGATGGAAATCTGTGGGTGAGCTATGCATGCAAGTCGTGAAGTCATTTTTGTTCAGGGAGCCGAAGCAGCAGTCGTGAAGTATGCCGAGCAACTGCCGAGCTATTCGTTTCCAACAAAAGTGTGCAACTCGCTGCATGGTTTTCGACGCCTGACCGGGTTGCGCAAGGTCTTCGCCGGCATCGTGCTGGGCAAGCACCCCGACCCGGCGGCAGTGGCGTCGGCCCTGCGTGGCTTGGATCAGCAGATGTGGATCATCTATCTTCATCCGTCGGCGTCACCCCAGCAGCGCATCGCCGCCCTGGCGGGTGGGGCAGATGTCTGCCTGACTGGCACCATCGAGGCGGCTGAGCTTGCGGCAGCCTTACAGGCGCTGGTGCGCCGTAGTCGGATATGTGTGGGTAAGACGGCCTACGAGCCTGCGCGTGCAGTAACGGGCGAGACCGGGTTGACGGTATCGCGTCGACGCATTGTGGGGCAGGGAACGCACGCTTATCGGCTAACCAAAGGTTACGACGAGCGAGTCGAGCACCGGGGCCAGGCGGGACACGCGTCGGTAGGGGTGGGATTGGCTGACGTGACCGATGCCTTCGCCCGCCGGGTGTCAGGCCCCTCGTCATCTTCTGCGCCATCCGGGTGGCATCTGGTGCAGGGCGGACGCAAGCTGTGCTGTCGCCACGGTCTGTGCATGCCGCTCACGCCAACCGAGCGCATTTTTATGGCCTGCCTGCTGGACACGCCGGACCGACCGGTTCATCGCTCGCATGTCGCCGATATCGGCAATCGAGAGATGGACGACGTGGCCAGCTTCGACGGCGGGCAGCGCAGTGTCGACGTGATGGTGTCGCGACTGCGTCGCAAGGCCGCACGCAGCGGGCTGGTCCTGCCGATCAAGGCGGTCAGGGGATGGGGGTATATGTTTGCCACCGGCGAGAATGCCGCTTCGGATGGCGCAGCCGAGGTGCCCGACGATGAGGCGCTCGTTCCAGCGCCATGCTGCGCGCATGCAATGGGTTGACGTGCGCGGCGGCCAGCGCGATGCGCCGGCGCGGGTCAGGCCGTCGGCTTGGTGACCACCATGTTGTCGCGATGCACCAGTTCGGGCGCGGTCATCGAGCCCAGAATGTCGGCGATGCGGTGCGACGGCGTGCGCACGATGCGGCGCGCATCGGCAGATGAATAGTTGACCAGACCCCGTGCGCATTCCTGGCCCGATTCGTCCATGCAGGCCACGACATCGCCACGCTCGAAATCGCCCTCGACGCGGGTCACCCCGATGGGAAGCAGGCTTTTGCCTTCGGAGAGCAAGGCACGCACGGCACCGGCATCCAGCATGACCTTGCCGCGCAGCCGCAAGTGATCGCCCAGCCACTGCTTGCGGGCTGACCACACCGGCATGGACGCACGCAATTCACTGCCGATGCACTCGCCCTGAGACAAACGGATCAGCACGTTGCGCTCGCGTCCGGAGGCAATGACGGTGTGTGCCCCGCTGCGAGAGGCGCGTTTGGCGGCCAGGACCTTGGTCAGCATGCCACCGGTGCCCACTGTGCTGCCCGCACCCCCGGCCATGGCTTCCAGGCTCAGATCGCCTGCCTGGGCGTGATCGATGAATCGCGCGGAGGGGTCCTTGCGCGGATCGGCCGAGAACAGGCCACGCTGATCGGTCAGAATGATCAGCGCATCGGCTTCGATCAGATTCGTGACCAGGGCACCGAGCGTATCGTTGTCACCCAGGCGAATCTCATCGGTGACCACCGTGTCGTTCTCGTTGACGATCGGCACCACACCCAGGCGCAGCAGGGCGAAGAGCGTGGAGCGCGCGTTCAGATAACGATGCCGGTCGGCCAGGTCCTCGTGGGTCAAGAGAATCTGCGCAGTACGCAGGCCATACTCGGCGAACGCGGCCTCATAGGCCTGCACCAGTCCCATCTGACCCACGGCAGCCGCGGCCTGAAGCTCGTGCATGGCGGCGGGGCGTTTGGCCCAGCCCAGGCGAGCCATGCCTTCGGCAACGGCGCCACTGGACACCAGAACGACGTCGCGCCCCTGTTGGCGCAAGGCGGCAATCTGGGCGGCCCAGTGCCCCACGGCGGCGCGATCCAGCCCGCGCCCCTCGTTGGTGACCAGGGATGACCCGACCTTGGCTACCAGCCTTTGGGCCGAAGCGATGACGGAGGCTTGCTGCATAGCGGCGGGTGTGGCCATTGGTGCGAAGTAAAAAGGATGGCGCCTCAGGCGTCGGGGGCTGCGGCGTCCGAACGGGTGTCGTCAAAGCGGGGGTCGGCGGCGACATAGGTGCCTTCGGCCTTGTCCTGCTCGAGCTGTTCAGCCCGATTGACCGAGTCGATGTGATCCTGCAAGGCATAGACCAGATCTTGTGTGCCTTCACCGGTCAGGCCGGAAATGGTGAACACGGGGCCGGACCAGTCGAAGCCCTCGACGAAGCGCTTGCGGGTGTCTTCGGGGTCGGGAACCATGTCCAGCTTGTTCAGCACCAGCCAGCGCGGCTTGGCAGCCAGATCGGGATCATAGGTTTCGAGTTCGCGCACGATGGCACGTGCGTCGTTGATTGCCTGGTCCACGGGATCGGCATCAGGGTCGGGCGAGGCCACGTCCACCAGATGCAGCAGCACCCGGGTGCGGGCGAGGTGACGCAGGAACAGATGGCCCAGACCGGCACCTTCGGAGGCGCCTTCGATCAGGCCGGGGATATCGGCCACGACAAAGCTGCGCGCGGCCGAGGTGCGCACCACGCCCAGGTTCGGGTGCAGCGTGGTGAAGGGGTAGTCGGCAATCTTGGGGCGTGCGTTCGAGATCTTGCTGATCAGCGTGGACTTGCCCGCATTGGGCAGGCCGAGCAGACCGACGTCGGCGAGCACTTTGAGCTCGAGCTTCAGTTTGCGCTGCTCGCCTTCCTTGCCAGGCGTCCACTGGCGTGGCGCGCGGTTCACGCTGGACTTGAAATGCAGGTTGCCCAGCCCCCCTTCGCCACCGGCGGCCAGGGTGACCTGTTCGTCGTGCGTGCTCAGGTCGAACAACTGCTCGCCGGTTTCAGCGTCATGGATGACCGTGCCCACCGGCACGCGCAACGTGATGTCGGCAGCGGCGGCGCCGTACTGATCCGAGCCGCGGCCGTTTTCACCATTCTTGCCACGGTGCAGGCGCGCATAGCGATAGTCGATAAGGGTATTGATGTTGCGATCGGCCACAGCAAAGATGCTGCCGCCACGACCGCCGTCGCCCCCGTCGGGTCCGCCGAAGGGAATGAATTTTTCGCGGCGAAAGCTCGCCACGCCGTTGCCGCCCTTGCCGGCAATGACTTCGATGGTCGCTTCGTCTACGAATTTCATGGCGCTCTGATGGTGAGAATAATTCTGTCGGGCAAGATGCCCGGTACAACAAAAAAAGCCCTGCCGTGCGGCAGGGCTTGAGAGTACACGCTCTGTCGCGGTGATCGGTCGCTCAAGCGGCCAATGCCGCGCGACGCGACCACCTGCTGTCGAATTTATTCGGCAGCGACGATCGAGACGGTGCGCTTGTTCAGTGCGCCCTTCACGGCGAACGAAACCTTGCCGTCAACCAGTGCGAACAAGGTGTGATCCTTGCCCATGCCGACGTTCACACCGGGGTGAAACGACGTGCCACGTTGACGAATGATGATGGAACCTGCGGGGATCAGTTCGCCGCCGTAGGCCTTAACACCCAGTCGCTTCGATTCTGAATCGCGACCGTTACGCGTAGAGCCGCCGCCCTTTTTCTGTGCCATGTTTAGCTCCTGCTAATTTAGCTGTCCTGGATCGATACCGTTGTGTTGCCGTGAGGCAATCAGCCGGTGATTTCTTCGATCAGGATTTCGGTAAAGTTCTGACGGTGGCCTTGACGCTTTTGGTAGTGCTTGCGGCGACGCATCTTGAAAATTTTGACCTTGTCGTGCCGGCCATGAGCAACAACCGTCGCCCGAACGACTGCACCGGTGACGAAAGGTGTGCCAACTTTAAGTTGGTCACCTTCGCCCACTGACAGTATGTCCAGGGTGATGGCTTGCCCGATGTCAGCAGGTATCTGTTCTACCTTGAGTTTTTCGCCAGTGGCAACACGATACTGCTTGCCACCGGTTTTTATGACCGCGTACATGGGTAAGTTCCTTGAATCTGTGCTTGATCGCAGGTGCAAGATTGCCCCGTATTCAGGGGTGGTTCTGGCTGCCGCGTTCAAGCTTTTTCTCCTGCCTTATAAAAAGGCAGGTCCGGTTATCCGCGCAAAAAGCATGCGGGAGAACCGAAGATTCTAGCCCGGCCACGCGCTCGTGTCAAAAAATACCTGTGCTGACACGCACTTAGGCGGCTCGGGCGTGTGCAAATCGTGGCGGATCGGCACGGCGACCACGGCCGGGCCTCACGCTTTCACGCCCTCATGCAGGCACGCCGTATCGAGCGCTCGGGCCTGGTCGCCGGGCGTGGCGAGAACCTGGCTGGCGGGTCGTATAATCCAGAGCTTCGCGCCCGGATGCCCGGGTGTTACGGTGCGCCGCAAGCCGGCGTGCAGACTTACCAGTCGGAATTGTCTTGAAACTGCCTGATTTGCTAGCCCCTATCGCCCAGGATATGACCCACGTGGACGCGGTCATCCGGGAGCGCCTCAATTCCGAAGTGGTTCTGATCCGTACGATCGGCGACTACATCGTCGGGGCGGGTGGCAAGCGCATGCGCCCTGCGTTGGTACTGATGATTGCACGCGCACTGGGGTATGAAGGCAAGCACCATCACCTCATGGCCGCAGTGGTCGAGTTCATTCACACCGCCACGCTGCTGCACGACGATGTGGTGGACGAATCAGGCATGCGGCGCGGTCGCCAGACGGCCAATGCCGTGTTCGGCAACGCCGCCAGCGTGCTCGTGGGCGATTACCTCTATTCGCGCTCCTTCGAAATGATGGTGGACGCCGGTTCCATGCGGGTCATGGCTATTCTGTCCGAGGCCACCACCGTCATTGCCGAAGGTGAAGTGCTTCAATTGCTCAACGTGCACGACCCCGACGTGTCCGAAGCCCGCTATCTGCAGGTGGTGCGCTACAAGACCGCCAAGCTGTTTGAAGCCGCCGCCCGCGTGGGCGCCGTGCTGGCCGGGGCGACCCCCGAGCAGGAAGAGGCAGCGGGTGCCTATGGGCGCCATATCGGTACGGCGTTTCAGTTGGTTGACGATGTGCTCGACTACAGCGGGGATGCCGAGGCGCTGGGCAAGGACGTGGGTGACGATCTGCGCGAAGGCAAGCCCACGTTGCCGCTGATTCGGGTGATGGAGCAGGGCACCGAGGCGCAGCGTGACATGATTCGCCAGGCCATCGAAACCGGTGATGCCGATTTCGTGGGTGTGGCCGAAGCCATTCGTTCGACCAATGCACTGGAATACACGATGGAAGCCGCACGCAACGAGGCTGAATTGGCGCGCGCTGCACTACAGGGCTATCCCATTTCCGTTTATCGGGAATCCCTGTTAGAATTTTGCGCTTTCGCGGTCAAGCGAGATCGATAGGCAGTCGGGCAGTGTTTCGGCAGCTATATTGGCCTCAAAAAAGAAGGCGAAAGAGCGCACGAAGAAGTAAAGCTGCAAAGAAGTAGGGCTGCAAAAATGTGCGACCTTGGTATTCAGGCAAAAGCCTGTAGATGAAGGTCCAAGCGGCAGCGAAGCATGATGAAATTGGCAGGACCCGCGGGGCGTAGCTCAGCCTGGTAGAGTACTGCGTTCGGGACGCAGGAGTCGGAGGTTCGAATCCTCTCGCCCCGACCAATTCGATTGGTCACAGAAGTAGCAGTGTTCCCGACACTGTTGGCATAAGCCGGTTGCGCACAAGCGTCGCCGGCTTTTTTGCGTCTGGTTTCTTCTTCGGCCAGCATCATGAATGATGCAGATTCCCGCCAGTCCATCGGTCGCCATCTGGGACGCGTCCGGGCGCCTGGCGTATGCGGGGCCAAATAGCCTGGGCAGCGTGTGCACCTCGGCGAACAGCTTCGTCGAACCGATCATCGATCAGCTCATTTCAGGCCATTATGTCGAGAATGCCGGCATTCTGGCCGTCGGATGCTACTGCCCGTGGGCACCACCTGCGCAGTTAGGAAATGCGCCCTCGACCAGGTTTGTATCGACAGCGAGAGGGCACGCACCGACGGCGCTCTCGCGTGTGCCCCGCGCCGAAATTTGGGCGACGCACGTTGCGCGTGGATTGGG
>JBAZPE010000064.1:0-8252 GCA_041648375.1 Burkholderiaceae bacterium
AACCGTCGAGTCCGCCACTGGCGTCGAGGCTGGCGGGCTGACGGCGTCAAGCTCGTTGGCCGGTGCATCGACACGGGTGGCTGCACTCACGGCAACCGGCGCCGTGGTGGTGGGTGCCGGTGCCTGGGCATCGGCCGGCACCGGCAGATCCAGCGTGGCAGACGTCGGCATCGAAGCCTGGCGTGCAGCCTGGTCCTCACGAATCAGTGCAGACGCTGTCGTGGCCGGGCTTGCGGGTGCCGTTTGCTGTGCAACGGTGTCCAGTTCAGCGCCAGCAGCCTGGTTCAGGGTTTGCGCATCGAATGCCGCAGAACCGGCATCGTCGTTCTCGCCTTCGTTCCCTTCACCACCAGCCAGACCGGCTTCATCCTGACCGCGACGGCCACGACGGCTACGACGACGACGGCGCTTGCGCTCGGGGTCGCTACCTTGCTCGCCCGACGCATCGTCACCCTCACGGAGGTCGTCTTCGTTGGACTGAGCGAGTGCGGTGGACTCATCGCTTGGGGCGACAGCCGTCTTTTCCTTGGCCGGCAGGGCGTCGGACACGGTCTGGGCCAGCGCGGCGACCATGTTTTCCTGTTCGCTCGTCGGTGCGTCGACGGCGCCATCTTCACGGCGATTGCGGCTGCGGCCACGACGATTGCGGCCACGGTTGCCCGAGGCTTCGTCGCCGGACTCCAGCACGGGACGATCGGCGCGAGCCGTCACGGGCGCCTGAGCGTCAAGCTCGCGTGCGGCACGTGGGGCGTCCTGACGCGGGCGTTCGGCACGCTCTCCGTCTGCGCGGCGGTTGCGGCCGGAGCGCGAACCCTCGGCCGATTTGCCCTCGATGGCCTCGCCACGGTGTTCACCGCTGCGACGGTTGCGCGAGCGATCCGACCCATGGCGTTCGCCACGACGTTCCTGACCATCCTGCGTGCGGGGACGGGTGCGTCCAGCACGGCGTGCTGCGGCGTCGTCCACGGGTTGGGCGGCTGGTGCTGCAGCGGGTTCGCCGGTCAGCCAGTTCATCAGACGCTTGAACAAACCACCCAGGGAGGCGGGCTGGGCGGCTGTCGCTGCCGGTGCTGCAGCAGGCGCAGGGGCCGGCGTGGGTGCAGGTGCCGAAGGCGTGATGCTTTTGACCAAGGCTTCCGGGCGGGGCGTGGTTTCCTGCTCGCGGGGGCTCCAGACGTTGCTGGTGGCGGGTGCTTCCACCAGGTCGAAGCTGGTCTTGATGTCTTCCAGGCGCGGATCATCGTGGCGCAGGCGCTCGATATGATGATGCGGCGTTTCCAGATGCTTGTTGGGGATGAGGATCAGGTTGATCTTCAGGCGGGCTTCCATCTTGGCGATATCGGCACGCTTTTCGTTCAGCAGATAGGTCGCCACATCAACCGGGACCTGTGCGTGAATGGCTGCCGTGTTTTCCTTCATGGCTTCTTCCTGCAACAGGCGAAGCACGTGCAGGGCGCTGGATTCTGCGTCGCGGATCACGCCGGTGCCCGTGCAGCGCGGGCAGGTGATGTGCGAACCTTCGTTCAGGGCAGGGCGCAGACGCTGGCGCGACAATTCCATCAGGCCGAAGCGCGAAATCTTGCCCATCTGGACACGGGCGCGGTCGAAATGCAGGGCATCACGCAGGCGCTGTTCAACGGCACGCTGGTTCTTGCTCTCTTCCATATCGATGAAATCGATGACGATCAGGCCACCCAGATCGCGCAGGCGCAGTTGGCGCGCGACTTCGTCGGCGGCTTCCTGGTTGGTGCGTACGGCGGTTTCTTCGATGTCGGCACCGCGAGTGGAGCGCGCGGAGTTCACGTCCACCGATACCAGGGCTTCGGTGTGATCGATCACGATAGCGCCGCCCGAGGGCAACTGCACCGTGCGCGAGTAGGCGGTCTCGATCTGGTGTTCGATCTGGAATCGTGAGAACAGGGGGATGTCGTCGCGGTAGCGTTTCACACGCTGCACGTTATCGGGCATCACCACGCTCATGAACGCACTGGCCTGATCGGCGATTTCGTCGGTATCGATCAGGATTTCGCCGATTTCGGGCGAGAAATAGTCGCGGATGGCACGAATGACCAGACTGGACTCAAGATAGATCAGGATGGGGGCCGCATTGTCCTTGGCCGCGCCATCGATCGCCGTCCACAGCTGCATCAGGTAGGCCAGATCCCATTCGAGTTCTTCTACCGTGCGACCGATGCCCGCCGTGCGGGCAATGATGCTCATGCCCTGGGGCAGATCGAGCTGGTCCATCGTTTCGCGCAATTCCTGGCGATCCTCGCCTTCCACCCGGCGCGATACACCGCCACCCCTGGGGTTGTTGGGCATCAGCACCAGATAGCGGCCTGCCAGGGAAATGAACGTAGTCAGGGCAGCACCCTTGTTGCCGCGCTCTTCCTTTTCAACCTGGACGATCAGTTCCTGGCCTTCGCGCAGTGCATCCTGGATGCGTGCGCTGCGAACGTCCACGCCTTCCTTGAAGAAGGTGCGTGCGACTTCCTTGAAAGGCAGGAACCCGTGACGATCTTCCCCGTAATTGACGAAGCAGGCCTCCAGGCCGGGTTCGATGCGGGTAATCACGCCTTTGTAGATGTTGCCCTTGCGCTGTTCGCGGCCGGCGGTTTCGATGTCGAGGTCGATGAGCTTCTGACCGTCGACAATAGCCACGCGCAATTCTTCATGGTGCGTGGCGTTAAAAAGCATGCGCTTCATAAGAAGGTTCTCCTTTGTTAACGCGCCGTTATCGGCGCGTCACCTCGGATCACCCGGTCATGCGGCAAGACGACATTCAGGCGGCACGCAGGCAAGAAGCCCCGTCCCGCTCGGTTCAGGCGGGCATGCCGCGCTGTATGGCGCGGGGTTCTTTCAGCAAAAGGTGCAGTGACACGATGAGTGGTCTGTATAAAGTGCTGTGAACGGCAGTCGTTGCGGCAAATGGCGCCACAACACACTGATGCTTTCTTCCGAGTCTGGCGCCGTTTAAGCGACAGACCTGACTATGCTTTCTTGACCGCGTGCGAATTGCAAGACATTCAGGGCGGCTGGCTGCGACCGGATAGGCCACCGCCGCGCTTGACGTGCTTTCGTTTCTGCAACCGGGCGACCCCGGGACTGGATGGCGGGCGGTACAATGGCAAGGCCAGACGATGGATGGCTCGCACGCCATACGGAGACGCGATAGGCAGTGCAGGTCGCCTGAATAAAACGGCAGACTTGCCTTGCAATCACGCAGCTCTACGTATAACGGATCCGCGCATCGATGACGAAGCATGCCGATGGGTGGAACATCAACGGTGGGGTAGTATGCTCGCCCCTGGGCGATGGCCCCTCGTTGGCCCTATCGACTGCCTTCGACTGCTTTCCTCTGGACAACTTTCCGTTGCACTTCCTTCTTTGCACTTCCTTGACTGCTTTCCATTCAGCCCTTTTAAGGCTGTCCCGATTATATTCTCCTTTTCGTAATGCGCAAAGAAACTCCTCCCGCCATGGATAGACCACCCCGCCATCGCGCACCCGGAAAAAGGGTGCCGGATCAAACCGTCCAGGCGGAATCCATTGTTCGGGACAAACCGCAGGTGCGTCTTGTGGAAGTCGGAGAAGAGCACGATGGCCAGCGCCTGGATAACTTTCTGCTGCGCCTGTGCAAGGGCGTGCCGAAAAGTCACCTCTACAAAGCCATCCGGGGGGGAGAGGTCCGCATCAACAAAGGCAGGACATCGGTCGACTATCGTCTGATCACGGGCGACATCGTGCGCGTGCCTCCGCTGCGCCTGCCCGATCCTGGTCAGCCGCGTCCCGTACCCCCGGGCGAATGCCCTGTCGTGTTCGAAGACGACGCGCTGCTGGTAGTGGATAAGCCCGCTGGTCTGGCCGTGCACGGCGGCAGCGGGGTGTCGTTTGGTGTGATCGAGCAACTGCGGGCGTCACGCCCCGAGGCGAAATTCCTCGAACTGGCGCATCGGCTGGATCGTGATACGTCGGGCTTGCTGATGATAGGCAAGAAGCGCAGCGCCTTGCTGGCGCTGCACGCGGCCATGCGTGCAGGCGAGGGTGGCAAGCGTTATCTGGCCCTGGTGCAGGGCGACTGGCAAAACGATCGCCAGCACATTCGTCTGCCGCTGCTGAAGTGGAATACCGTCACGGGCGAACGCCGGGTCAAGGTCGATGATGCCGGCGTGCCTGCCCACACGATCGTCACGCTGGTCAAACGTTATGGCGATTACAGTCTGGTGGGTGCCGAGTTGCGCACGGGTCGTACGCATCAGATTCGCGTCCACCTGGCGGCCAGTGGGTTTCCCATCGTCGGCGACGACAAGTACGGCGATGACAGCACGCGGGCGGCATTCACCGCCCTAGGTTTTTCGCGCATGTTCCTGCATGCGCACCAACTTGATATTGCCCACCCCGTGAGCGGTGAGCCGCTGGCGTTGGAGGCTCCCTTGCCTCGTGCCTGCCTGGATATCCTGAAAACTCTGGAGTCATGACATGAAATATTCGCTGGTGGTGTTCGATTGGGACGGAACACTGATGGACTCCACCCACAGCATCGTGGCCGCCATACAGGCCGCCTGCCGCGACTTGCAACTGCCCGTGCCCGCGTCAGAAAGCGCCAGCTGGGTCATCGGGCTTTCGCTTGAAAGCGCGTTGCGCAGTGCCGTGCCCGATCTGACGGACAAGGATGTACCCGCCTTTCTCGAGCGCTATCGCATCCATTACCTGCTGCGTGATCCCGAGCTCAAGCTTTTCGATGGGGCGGGCGAATTGCTGGCCAGCCTGGCAGGCATGGGTGTTTTCCTGGCGGTGGCCACGGGCAAGAGCCGGGTCGGACTGGACCGCGCCCTGAAAGCGACGGGCCTGGTCAATGCATTTAACGACACGCGCTGCGCTGATGAAACATTCAGTAAGCCGCATCCCGCCATGTTGCTTGAACTCATGGATACTCTGGATGTCGAACCGTCGCGAGTGGTGATGATCGGCGATACCTCGCACGATCTGCAGATGGCTGCGAATGCGGGGGTCGATGCCGTTGCCGTGACGTACGGCGCGCACAGTGTGGCCGAGTTGCGAGGGTGCTCGCCGGCCGGGTTAGTCAACAACGTTTCCGAATTGCGCGAATGGCTGATGCCGCGCGTCTTTTCGGCGGTTCAAATCAAGTAGGCGAGCCTCGGAGCCTGCCTGGAGGGAGCAAGCCATGGATCGTCAATCTGAAATATTGGTCGCCTCTGACATCACCCCGGAAACGGTCTGGCAGGGGCGGCGTCGATGGCTCTCGCAGGTGGGCGCCGGTGCGACGCTGGCAGGCCTCGGGACGGGCTTGTCGCTGCGCTCGGCGCTGGCAGCCGGGGCGCCTGATCTCGCCTCACTGGCGGCCAAGCCCAGCCCCGAATATTCAGTGATGGAGAAACAAACGTCTTTCGAGGACGTGACCTCCTACAACAATTACTACGAATTTGGCCTCGACAAGGGCGACCCTGCCCGCCATGCACACGCGCTGCGCACACGTCCCTGGACCGTGTCCATCGAAGGCGAGGTGGCCAAGCCCCGCACCATCGATATCGATGAACTGTTGAAGCTTGCTCCCATGGAAGAGCGGGTTTACCGCATGCGCTGTGTCGAGGGGTGGTCGATGGTCATTCCATGGGTGGGCTACTCGCTGTCCGCCTTGATCAAGCAGGTCGAACCGACCGGGAATGCGAAATTCGTCGAGTTCGTGACCGATGTGCAGCCCGAGAACATGCCGGGTGTGCGCAGCCGGGTGCTGAATTGGCCCTATTCCGAGTCGCTGCGCATGGACGAGGCCATGCATCCGCTCACATTGCTCACCTTCGGGGTGTATGGCAAGGTCCTGCCCAACCAGAATGGCGCGCCGCTGCGTATCGTGGTGCCCTGGAAGTATGGTTTTAAATCGGCCAAATCCCTGGTCAAGATCCGGTTTGTAGAAAAACAGCCCGCCACCTCCTGGATCAAGGCTGCAGCGAATGAGTATGGCTATTACGCAAACGTGAACCCGGACGTGCCGCACCCGCGCTGGAGCCAGGCTACCGAGCGTCGCATAGGCGAAGATGGTTTCTTCGCGCCCAAGCGCAAAACCCTAATGTTCAATGGTTATGCCGATCAGGTCGCCTCGCTCTACCAGGGCATGGATCTGCGCACCAACTTCTAGAGCCCGTCATGTCTGCTACACCGTCAGGCGGTAATCGGCCCGCCCAGGGTCTGCTGGGCCCTGCCTGGCCTGCGAAACACGTGTCGCGCGCCAAACCCCTGCTTTTTCTTTTCGGGCTGTTTCCGCTCGGAAGATGGATCTGGCTGGGCATGCAGGGTGGATTGACCGCAAATCCCATCGAGTTTCTGACGCGATCCTCGGGAACCTGGGCCCTGGTCTGGTTGTTGATTACGCTCGGCATCACGCCATTGCGTCGCATGCTGGGACAGCCGGCCCTGGTCCGATTGAGGAGAATGTGCGGGCTGTTCGCGTTTTTCTACGCCTTTCTTCATTTTTCTGCCTGGGCCTGGTGGGACCGTGCACTGGATGTCGCATTCATGCTCCAGGACGTCATTGATCGACCCTTTATTACGGCTGGTTTTGCGGCATTCGTGCTCATGACCGCATTGGCTGTGACCTCCACTCAGGGCGCCATGCGTCGTATGGGCCGTCATTGGCAGCGCTTGCATCGTGCGGTCTATCTCATCGGCATGCTGGCCGTGCTGCATCTGTGGTGGCACAAGGCGGGGAAAAATGATTTCTTCGAGCCGCTGATCTATGGCACCATTCTGGTGGCACTGCTGGGTTGGCGCCTGGTCGCACTACTCATTGCGCGTCGGCGTCAGCCGGGTGGTGCCCGCCGCTGATGCGGGGCGTGGCGCCATCGCGGGGCAGTGACATCAGGATGGCTGCCGTCTCCTCGTCCGGTTGGCCATCATAGCGTTGCGGTCGATAGTGCATCTGGAAGGCAGCAATCACATTGCGCGTCGGCTCGTCCAGCATGCCATGCAAGGCGACGTCATACCCCATTATCTTGAGCTTTTGCTGGAACCAGCTGACCGGCGGCGTGCCGGTGTTCGCCAGTTCGGCCTGCGCCCGCGTCTTGGCCTGAACCTCGAACCATCTGCCGATGCCGGCCTGGGCGAGCCGGTCCCATGGGAAGAGAGGGCCCGGATCGACTTTGCGCTGCGGGGCCACATCGCTATGGCCCACGATGTTCTCCGGTGCGATGTCGTGGCGCCGGGCAATATCCCTGATCAGGGCGATGCTGCGGTCGATCTGCGCATCCTGGTAGGGCGCCCACAGCGTCTCGGTGCCTTTTCTGCTCAGGTAGCCCGCGTTGACGATTTCGATGCCGATGGCATTGGCATTGAGCCAGGTGCGGCCATACCAACTGCTTTGCCCGGCGTGCCAGGCGCTCTGTGATTCATCGACGAGCTGCAAAATACGTGGCTCAGGTTCGTCGGTGATCAGGTAATGCGCGCTTACCTGGTGCGTGGTCAGCAACGCCAGGGAGCGCGCCAATGGCGCCGCGGTGTAGTGCACGACAATGTATTGGACCCGGCTGCTGTGTGCCTGCGCCTGGTGCGAGGTATCGATGTCCAGCGTGTGTTCACCGACGGTGGCGCAGCCCGTCAGGGCGATCAGCCCCAGCATGCAGCCCATCAGAGCGAGCCGCCCTGTGCGCGCAGGCGTGAGGCACAGCGGAGGGGCCTCGGGCAGCATCAATGCGCCATGAACAGAAAGAGGGTGGGCTGCTTGTCCAGTTCGGGCGCCTGCGCCTTTTTCCAGTCACGAATGGTGCGCGTCATGATGTACTGCTCGGGCGTGGTCAGCGATCGGGCGATGCACAGCCGGGTGTCACCCTTGAGTGAGGCAAGCAGCGTGGCGAACATGGCCATATTTCGATATGGCGTTTCGATCAGCATCTGCGTCTGGCGGTGGCGTGCGGAATCGAGCTCCCATGCTTTGAGCGTCTTGGCACGCTGGCCGGGCTCGATCGGGGCGTAGCCATGGAAGGCGAACTGCTGTCCGCTCAGGCCGCTGGCCATCAGGCCCAGCAAAATCGATGACGGGCCCACCCAGGGCTGCACCGTGATGCCCATCGTGTGCGCGAGCTCCACCACCTGGGCGCCGGGGTCGGCCACGGCCGGGCACCCAGCCTCCGATACCAGGCCTATTTCGCAGCCTGCCGGCAATGCCTTCAGCCATGCCGTGATCTCGGTCGCCGTGGTCTTGGGCGAGAGCGTGTGAATCGTGATGTCCTGCAAGGGGG
>JBAZPE010000065.1:0-7948 GCA_041648375.1 Burkholderiaceae bacterium
ACGCGTGCCCACCGCATCGAGCACGCGCAAGCCTTCCGGCATCACTTCCTTCCCGATTCCGTCGCCTGCAATGACTGCAATGTGATGCGTGCTCATGGGTCCACCTGTTGTAAGAATCCGAGCAGCGAGTGTATAAGTGAAAACACTCAGGATAATTGAGCCTGATCAAAGACATAAATTCTCTGGAAGAAAGAATGGACGGTATGTCGGATCTCGCGTTTTTTGCCCGCCTGGCCAAGAACGGCAACATGGCGGTCACGGCTCAGCACCTGGGCGTTACGCCCTCAACGGTGACCAAGCGGCTGGCGGCCCTGGAAAAGCGACTGGGCGTGCGGCTGCTTCATCGCACCACCCGGCGCATGAGCCTGACCGATGAAGGCGAACTGTTCCTGCGCGAGGGCGCACGCATTCTCGACGATCTGACCTTACTGGAGCAGCGGCTGGCCGGTGCGCGTGCGCGGCCACGCGGCCTGTTGAAGGTGCATGCGACATTAGGGTTCGGACGCCAGCACATTGGTCCCGCCGTGGCGAGTTTCACGGCGCGTTATCCGGATGTTCAGGTGCAACTCGATCTGAGCGATCGCGCGTTGAACGTCGTGGGGGAAGGTTATGACGTGGCGGTTCACGTCGGCGAACTGCCCGACGCCCGGCTGACTGCGCGGCGCATTGTGTCCAATCAGCGCGTGCTGTGCGCCACACCCGATTATCTGGCGTGTGCCGGTACGCCTGCCCATCCTGCGGATCTACAGCGCCATCAGTGCATCGTGCTGCGTCAGAGCGATGAAACCTTCGGGCTGTGGCACTTCTCGGCCGGCACACGATCGGAGTCGGTCAAGGTACGGGGGGATTTGAGCACCAACGATGGCGAAGTGGCCCTGAACTGGGCGTTGGCGGGGCGCGGCATTCTGATGCGTTCGACCTGGAACACGGCACCTTATTTTCGTCAGGGGGCGCTCACGCAGGTGCTCGCGCCCTGGCGCATGCCGCCAGCGGACATCGTGGCGGTCTACCCGAGCAAGGAAAACCTGTCGGCCAAGACGCGTGCCTTCATCGATTTTCTGGTCGAGAGGTTCGAGGGGCAGGTCTTCTGAAGGCCAGGTCTTCTGAGACCTGACCTTCAAAGTCGATCACGCCGGGGTGCGGATTTGCGCTTCGAGCTGGGTCTTCAGCGCAGGATCGAGCTTGAGCTGGCGCGCCAGCTCATCCAGATAGGCGCGTTCCATATAGCTTTCCTCGTCGACCATGATCAGGCTGGCGAGGTACATTTCCGCACCCATCTCGGGGGTGGTGGCGGCTTGCGCCACGGTGGCAGGATCGAGCGGGCGGGCAAGCTCGCCTTCGAGCCAGGCGCGGTCAGCGGGGTCGACCGAGAGCTTGGCCAGTTCTTCGTGCAACTGTGCGCGTTCCTCGTCGCCGATGTGGCCATCGGCCTTGGCTGCGGCAACCATGGCCGTGAGCACTGCCGAACTGTGGCGCTCGGCCTCGGGCGCGGGCAGACGGTCCATGGTTTGCGGTTCACCTGCCGGGGCATTCGACCCCTGCTGCGCCTGCCAGTTGCCATAGGCTTTGTAGGCCAGCACGCCCAATGCAGCCATGCCGCCATACATGGCGACCTTGCCGCCCGCCTTGCGGAATTTCTTATTGCCCAGCAAGAGGCCGAGCGCGCCACCACTGAGTGCGCCGCCGCCAAAGCCGGACAACATGGAACCCAGGCCACCGGAACCGGCCTGATCGCCGCCGCCAGGGCGAGCGTTGTGCTGACCCTTGTTGCCGCCCAGCAAGTCATTGAGCTTGTCACCCAGCCCACCCAGACCTGCACCACCGGCTGCGCCAGTGCCGCCTTGGGATGCGCCACGGACCAGCGACTGGCCTTGCTGCAATAGTTGATCCAACAATTGACGCGTGCTCACATCGACCTCTCTCGTATTCAGGGAATGGTCAGACTTCGGCGGTCGGCGTTAGTTTCAACGCCGACCGCGCGGCTGAGCAACGAAATATGTCGTTTGTGGTTATCAGCCGTCCATGCCCGGAATGACGGTGGAGAAACCGGCATCCACGTGCGTGATTTCGCCCGTCACGCCTGCGGCCAGCTCGGACAGCATGAACGCCGCCACATTGCCTACATCGTCGATCGTGACGTTGCGGCGCAGCGGCGCATTGGCTTCCACATACTTCAAAATCGAAGAGAAATCCTTGATGCCGCTGGCAGCCAGCGTCTTGATGGGGCCGGCCGAAATGCCGTTGGCACGAATGCCGCGTGGGCCCAGCGCGGTGGCCAGGTAGCGCACGCTGGCTTCCAGCGACGCCTTGGCCAGACCCATGGTGTTGTAGTTGGAGACGACTTTTTCCGCACCCAGGTAGGTCAGCGTGAGCACCGACGACGCACGGCCTTCAAGCAGGGGCAGCGCGGCCTTGGCCAGCGCCGGGAAGCTGTAGGCAGAAATATCGTGGGCGATGCGGAAGGATTCACGCGACAGACCTTCGAGGAAGTCGCCGGCGATCGATTCGCGTGGCGCGAAACCGATGGAGTGCACCAGCCCGTCCAGGCCGTCCCACTGCTCGCCGAGCGCAGCCATTGCTTCGTCGATCTGGCTGTCTTCGGCCACGTCGCAGGGCAGGACGATCTTGCTGCCGAATTCGGCGGCGTATTCGGTCACGCGATCCTTGAAGCGGTCACCCACGTAGGTGAACGCCAGCTCGGCGCCCTGGTTGTGGCAGGCGCGTGCGATGCCATAGGCGATGGAGCGGTTGGAAATCACGCCCGTGATGAGAATGCGTTTGCCCGCGAGAAAGCCCATGTTCTGTCCTTATTGAGATGCAAAAAGCCGGCACCGGCCGGCTTCTGTTGGCGATGGAGTTGGCGCTATTTTAGTGCGAGGCGCCAGTCATCGGGTCACCCGCGCACATTCGTGCCGGGAACGCGTAGGCTGCTGCCCACTTTCAGACTGCTGTTTTTCATGTTGTTCAGCGCTTTCAGTGCGTCGATCGTGGTGCCGTACTGGCGGGCGATGCTGAACAGCGTGTCGCCGGAGCGAACCTTGTGCGCCCGCACGTTGGGGGCGCGCGTGGCGCCCTTGGCGGGGACGGCCACCACCGCGCGGGCGCGTTCGGGCTTGACGGCCTCCAGCGCCTGAGCGGGCGACTGCAGTGACGCCAGCTGGACGTTGCCGGCGCCGGGAACCAGCAAGGTATCGGGAAGCGCGGCGCGGCGGCCACGTGCCAGGCCATTGATCTCGCGCAGCGTGTTTTCCGACACATTGAAGCGTTTGGCGATTGCCGCCAGCGAATCTCCCTGGCGAGCGCTGTAGACCTCCCAGGTGGCCAGCTTGCCTTCGTAGGTCTTCAGGTTGTTCTTGAACACATTCAGCTTGTTGGCCGGCAGCAGCAGGTTGGGCGCATGTTCGCCCCGGATCAGCGGGCGATTGAACGAGGGGTTCAGTGCCCGGAACTCGGCCAGCGGCATTTCGGCCAGGCGGGCGGCCAGATCGATGTCGATGTCTTCGAGCTTGCCCACCGTCACGAAGTAGGGCGCGTTGTCGACCGAGGGCAGGGTCAGCGCATATTTCTTGGGGTCGGTGATCAGGTTCTTGATGGCTTGCAGCTTGGGCACATAGTTGCGCGTCTCGGCCGGCATGGTCAGTGACAGATAGTCGGTCTGCAGACCGGCGTCGCTGTTGCGGCCCATGGCCCGGCGCACCGAGCCTTCGCCCCAGTTGTAGGACGCCAGGGCCAGATACCAGTCGCCCTGCATGTTGAACAGATATTCCAGATAGTCCAGCGCGGCGTTGGTGGAGGCGATGGGGTCGCGCCGCTCGTCTCGCCACCAGTCCTGCTTCAGGTTGAAATGGGTGCCGGTGGTGGGAATGAATTGCCACAGGCCGGCCGCGCTCGAGCGCGACAGGGCCGCCGGGTCATAGGCGCTTTCCACGAAAGGCAGCAGGGCCAGTTCGGTGGGCAGGCCACGTCGGTTGATTTCTTCGATGATGTAGTAGAGATACTTGCCCGCGCGTTCGGACATGCGCTTGACCGATTCCGGGTGCGAGGCATAGTAGTCGGTCCACTGCTGGGTGAGCTCGTCATCGAGATTGGGGATGGCGAAACCGCGTCGGATGCGTTCCCAGGCATCGGTGGGCGGGTGGGTCAGGTCAATGGTGCGCGAGGTGTCGCGGGCGATATACCGATCCGAATAACCAGGTTGCTTGACGAGATTTTTGCCGGGTGCAGGCTGTCCGGTTCCCGCACAGCCTGCCAATACAACAAGAAAAAGGGGTAAGAGGGAGCGTAGAAAATTCATGTTTTCACTTGAAGTTGTTCTTCCATTCACGCAATGCGCCGAACACGTCGACCGGATCGGCCAGAGGATGACCGGCCCAGCGCGCGGCGGCGGCTGCCACTGCGGGATGGTGCGTACGCGCGAACGGATTGGTTGCGCGCTCTTGACCTAAGGTAGTAGGCAAGGTGGGCGTGTCCTGCGCACGAAGGTGCTGTGCACGCAGGAATGCTTCTTGCAGAACCGCATTGTCGCTGTCGACCGCAAGGGCCCAGCGCAAGTTCGCTAGAGTGTACTCGTGACCGCAGAAAACGCTTGTTTCCAGCGGTAAAGATAGTATTTTCTCAAAAGAATCATACATTTGCGCGGCCGTTCCCTCGAATAATCGGCCACATCCCGCCGCAAAAAGGGTGTCTCCGCTGAACAGAACCGAGGGTTGCCCACCGGCTGAGCCCGCATAGGCGACGTGACCTGCGGTGTGGCCCGGCACGTCGATCACCTCAAGTGAAATCCCCACATCGGGAAGCTCTACCCGATCGCCTTGGGCCACTCGCACATCGCAAACCGGCAGGCGCTCATGCGCCGGCCCCCAGACCCGACAGCCCCATTGATCCACCAGCGCCTGCACGCCACCGACATGGTCGTTGTGGTGGTGGGTGAGTAGAATGGCGACCAGTGACAGGCCCGCTGCACGCAGGGCGTCCTGCACGGGTTCGGCTTGACCGGGATCCACGACGACCGCAGATTGACCGTGTCGGATCATCCAGATGTAGTTGTCGGAAAACGCAGGAATGGGGAGTATGGCTTGATGAACTTGTGGCATGGGGAACCTATCGCGTGACCGAAGAGACGGCACCCATTGTAGAACTCGGCCTCTGGCTGCAAACGCCGCCCGGTCGGTATGCGGCCCAGTGGGAGCAGACACGGATCGACGACATCGTGGCCGATGTGTTTGGCTATAACGCCGTGCAGGTGGGCCTGGTCGATTGGGATCTGCTCGATCACAACCGCATGCCGTTCAAGATTTTCGTCAGCGCCGTGGGGCTCTCTGACGACAGTCTGGTGCGTCGGCGCACCTGCGTGCTGGCTGATCCGGCGGCACTGCCCTTCGAGTCGCAAAGCATCGATCTGCTCGTGATGCCGCATGTGCTGGACTGCACCGCCACCCCCCATGCCGTTCTACGCGAGGTCGAGCGGGTCTTGATGCCCGAGGGGCGTGTGGTGATTTCGGGGTTCAACCCCTGGAGTTTCTGGGGGGCGCGCAACGTCATGCCTGCCATGGAGCAGTGGTTGCCGCCGTCGCCTTCGTCGCTGGTATCGGTGCCGCGCCTGCGCGACTGGCTCAAGTTAATGTCGTTCGAAGTCGATCCGCCCTCGTATGGTTGCTTTGCGCCACCGGTGCGCGCGCAGCAGTGGCTGGATCGCTTCGCTTTCCTTGATCGTGCCGGGCCACGCTGGTGGAACGTCTGCGGCAATGTCTACGTGGTGACCGCGGTCAAACGCGTGGTGGGCATGCGAATCATCGGCGCCCCTTGGAAGCGGAAGAAAAAACGCAAGTCGGCACGCGCGGCCCAGGTGGCGGTGTCGCGCGATGCGTATTGAACAAACATTTGGTTGGGATTTATTTTGGAAAACGTAGTCAATATCTGGACCGATGGCGCCTGCAAGGGCAATCCTGGGGCCGGCGGATGGGGCGCACTGCTCGTGAGCGGCCCGCATGAAAAAACCATGCATGGTGGGGAACTGGTCACCACCAACAACCGCATGGAGCTGACCGCGCCGATCGAGGCACTGAAAACCTTGAACCGTGCCTGCACGGTGGTCATTCACACCGACTCCCAGTATGTGATGAAAGGCATGACCGAGTGGCTGCCGAACTGGAAGAAGCGCGGCTGGGTCACCGCCGATAAGAAACCGGTCAAGAACGCCGACCTCTGGCAGCAGCTCGACGCGGAGGTCACGCGTCACCAGGTCAGCTGGCGCTGGGTGCGCGGGCATGCCGGCGATGTGAACAACGAAAGGGCCGACGTCCTGGCGAACCAGGGTGTCGAGGCGGCGCGGGCGGCAGCGCGCGGGTAGGCATGACGCGCAGGCCCGCAGCCTGATGCGGACGAATGCCCATTAACGATTGGTTCGCTACACCTTCCTACCATCCTGGACAACATATGAGGGGGGGTGAAATGCGTACTTTTGTATGGCGCACTTCGGGTGACATGACGCGGGCGCTGGCTCATCGCGTTGCACAGCACATCCGTGTGCGGCTGGCTCAGGCCGAGCAGGTTCGTGTGGCGTTCTCGGGTGGGCAGCCACTGCCGATTTTCACGGCGTTGTCGCTGGAGGCACTGGAGTGGTCACGGGTGGTGATCACCCTGGCCGACGAGAACATCGTGCCCACCGACAGCCTCGACAGTCACGCCAGGCTGATTCGACACACCCTGCTGCGGGGGCTTGCGGCCAAAGCGACGTTCGAGCCCATCGACGTGCATGGCGGGCGCTGTTCACGCAATGTGGCGGATCTGGCCAATTCTCTTTACGTCCAGCCCGATGTGGTGGTGCTGGGCATGGCGCGCGACGGGCGCCTGGGGTTGATCACCGCCGATGTGCCCGAGCTCGAGGCTGCGCTGTCCGGGCGGGCCGAACCGGGCTACGTGGCCGTGCACCCGCGCTCAAGTCGCGTGGGCCGCATCAGTCTGAATCTGGCGGCGGTGCTTTCCAGCCGCCAGATTTTCCTGGGCGTTTCCGGACCTGATAACCTCCAGGTTTTCGAGTCGGCCAGAGGCGCGCCCTGTCCGGCGCTTCCCATCAGTCTGCTCATGCACCAGGAGCGCGTTGCCGTCGATGTCTATCAAACTGCCTGACGCCACCCTTCGCCTGCTGGCCGATGTAGGCGGCACCAATGTTCGTTTCGTGCTGGACGATGGATCCGGCTGCCTGGGTGAGGTCAGCGTGCTGGCCACGCGCGATTATCCGACGCTGCTGGGCGCCATCCGTCACTACCTGGCGGGCCAGGGCGAGGCGGGCCGTCGGGTGCGCAGCGGAGCAATCGGTATTGCCAACCCGGTCTGGGGCGACGAGATCCGCATGACCAACCATGATTGGGGGTTTTCGATCAAGGCCATGCGGGCCGAGCTCGGTTGGGACAGCTTTCAGGTGTTCAACGATTTCGTGGCGCTGGCGCATGCCTTGCCCGGCCTGGCCGACCAGGACCTGCTGCAGGTGGGCGGCCAGCAGCGCGAGTCGGGTGCACCGCGTGTGCTGCTGGGCCCGGGCACCGGGCTGGGCGTGGGAAGCCTGGTCGACGCACGCGAAGGGCCGGTGGCGGTGGCAGGCGAGGGCGGCCACGTCAGCTTTGCGCCCACCACACAGGAAGAGGTCCGCCTGTGGCAGTTCATGGTCAGCCGTTTCCCCCATGTGTCGTGCGAGCGCCTGCTCTGTGGCAGCGGGCTGTCCTACATCCACGCGTTCCTCAGTGGCCAGCCCCAGGCATCGACGCTCTCGACTGCTGATCTGCTCGATCCGCAGGACATCACCACGGCTGCCCTGGCGGGCAGTGATCGCGTGTGCTGCCAGACGGTAGACCTGTTTTGTGGCCTGCTGGGCTCGGCCGCCGGCAACATGGCACTCGCGCTAGGTGCCCGCGGCGGTATCTATATTGGCGGCGGCATCATTCCCCGACTG
>JBAZPE010000066.1:0-7940 GCA_041648375.1 Burkholderiaceae bacterium
GCCCTTCACGGACCGGCAACGCCTGCACGTCAGGCAGTTCCGACAAGCTCCCAGTCGCCACCGCCGCCAACACATCCATCGGCCAGCCGGCGTCGTGCAGGAACTGCATGACGTTTTGCGTGCGGGTGGCGGGCACGAGCGCCAGTGCATGGGTGATGGCGCGGCCCAACGGGGTCTCGCTCATCGCCGCATCACCGAATACCCGACGCCCGGGTTGCCGCTGCCGTGCGATCGCGTGGGCTGGCGGGTAGCCCAGCATCAACGCATGGCCGATGGCGCCCAGCGCATACATATCGGTCCAGGTACCGATCGGCCATGCGGGATCATCGGCATAGCATTCGAAAGCCGCGTAACCATCCTGCCGGGAGTCGCTGGCAGCAAGCAGGTGCACAGAACCGTCATCATCGACGGCAACGGTATCCGGGCACAGCCCGCCATGCGCGCGCGCCGCTGCATGCCGCACATGAAGCTCGGCACACAGCCCCAGCAAGATGCGTTTGATCTCGGCGTCGGGTACGGGACCAGTAATGTTCAGAGTGTGCGACATACCTATCACCTCGGGGTCCAGGCGTCACGGCGCACGCCGGCTGCCGGTACGAACAAAGTCGAAAACAGAGAGGCGTTCAGCGCCCCACCATGCACATAGGTTCGCAAGGCAGCACCATCGACCTGATTGGTCCACCAATAGCTCGTGTTGGCGTGCGGGTTGAAGCACAGCGGCAGGTCGGGCCAGGCCAGCCGGTCAGGCGGCGTGAGCCCGGCGCCCTGCGGACTGAGAATCGCCATGATGTCTCCCCCGGCATCGTGGCTCGCGGCCTGTCGGGGTGCCAGACCATTGCTGGCTGCCACCACGGCCTGTTCGAGTTGCTCGGCGCCGTAACCATTACGCACCGCGCCCATCAGCGCCATGCCCAATTGCCGGAAGAAGCCCGCCCCGCCATCGAGCAATTGCGGCTCGTACCGCTCGGCGTCGACATCGAGCATGGCGCACACCGGATAGCGACGGCCCACCCGGTCGTGACTGGCGGCAATACATCCCATCTGCACCACGCCGGGCCCCGATCCTCGCGGAATCACGAAGTTCCACATGGGTGCCTGGGCATATGCGCGACGCATCCCGTCGGCGTGCGACCACGGGCCGCTCAGGCTCAATTGCAGCCACTTGTCCCACCAGGCGATGATCTCGCGCGACACGTTTCGATGGACGAAATCGCCGGCAGCGGGAATCTTCCCGTACCAGCCCACTTTCGCCAGCGATGCGCCCGCCATGTCTTGCCGCGCTGTCATCGTCATGCTCTCCCTTTTTCCAGTCATGATCGGCCCGGGCAGGAAAATCCCTGCATCTCGGGCAACCGCAATGGGTTCTTCACGCTCATCGCACTCACCTCGAGCGTCACCTTGCGTCCGCCCAGATCGAAGGTGGCCAGCATGTTCTCTGCCGTGCTGCCGCGCGTCGTGGTGGCGCGATCCAGCATGCGATGCAGTGCCCACGGTCCCGATGTACTCAACCCCGATCCGGTTTGCGGCGTCGCATCCAGTCGAACCTGATTGCCTGCGCGCGGGCCTGGCCACGTCACGGCGGTGCCCATCTGGGGACCATGCGCATACCGGACAGGCGTGCCGTCCACATCGAGCACCATCTGTGAAATCTCGGCATCCATCTCCACGGGCCTGACCATGACCGAAAAAGTCGGCTTGCTATCCACGCCAAAGAAGGCATCGCGAATCACGGCAGCCCGCTGGAAGGCCACCAGGAACGCCGGGCTCGCGCCCTCTTCGCCCGCGATGCCGGGTTTGAATCGCCACCGCGTGCCACTCATGTCCAGGTGACCGACCAGGTGCTGCTGAAAGAAGGTATCCATCATGCCGCCGGGGGCAAACATGCGCGCCATGTCGCCGGGGGCCACATCACGATTCGATCCTCGGGCAAACGGATAGCGGCCGGCAATCGCCTGACGGCAGAACACGCCAATACTGGCGTCGATCTGCTCGCCAAGGTTGTTGCGCTGAATAGTGGATACCTCGCCCATCGCACCGGCCGACAGGCTATCGAGCACCTCACGCAGCAACGCCGGCAGGCGACCCGATTCCGCCCGCAGCTTCGAGACGATGGCCCCATCAGGCGCAGGGCTCGCCGTTCTCAATGCCGCGTCGGCCGCCGTCAGATAGGTGTAGAGTTCGTCGATCAACGCGGTGGTTGCCGAAATAGGCGGCGGGCTGCCGTTCTCGCTGGTGGCCAGGCGGTGGTAGGGCTCGAAGTGCCGGTCCACGATCAGCTCCAGCCTGCCCTCGGACAAATCCCCACGCTGGGTCGCACCCGGTCGTGCCGTGCCGAACATCTGTTCCAGCGCGCCCCGTGTGCCATCCACCCGCTCGCGGGCCTGATCGACCAGCGAGCGTTCATCCTTGCCGCTTTCGCGCACCAGCGTCGTTTGTTGCGCCACGCCTCGCACCAGGCGGACCATGGGCGAATCCGGTGCCGACAAGGTGCGCGCGACCTGAATGTTCTTCAGCAGCGACTGGCTGGTCACCAGCTTGATATCGGCCAGGTAAGCATCCCACTGCTGCACGTAATCGTTCAAATACATGCGCCGGATATCGTTCTGCAGTTGAGCCTGCCCCGCACTGTCCAGCGCCGGCGGGTTTGCCACGCCCAACACCCACACATCATCGCGACGCAACTGTGCCGACACGGGATCGATGCGCTTGCTGAAAACATCCCAATAGCCACGATAGCTGTACAGCCCGCTGATGCCATCGGTCAGGGGCTTGCCGCTGGTGCGCACGAAAACCGAGGCCGCCTGCGGTCCGGCCAGGCTCACCACGGTGCTGGCTTCCAGGTCCTCACTTGCCAGAATGCGCTTCAGACGGCTGTATGCCCGTGCCGCCAGCGAATGGCCAGCCAGCCGTTCCCTTGCCTGGCGCACCAGTTCCTCATCCTGCGGAAAAGGCGAGGCCACGACGCGACCATCGGTCAGCGCGTGCAGGTGGCGAGAGAGATTGTCGTAATCCTGCCGGGTGTAGCCAGGCGCCAGCGCCGTCTGCATATCGGCCAGCAGCCAGGCATGCATGAATCCGCCGTCATATCGGCTGGCATCGTGCAACATCAGATAGGCCCGCAAGGCCTCGTAGGAATACTCCAGATCATTTTCGGGTGCCCGACGCAGCGCGGTCTCGACACGACGCGCGACCTGCGGCAGCAGCACCTGTTCGAGCGTGTTGCGATAGATGCCCTGCGCAGCAGCCTGCAGCTTCTCACCCTGATAGAGACCCAGCCGGTAGCTCCAGGGTGGCGCATCCAGATCGAAGCGTTCGCTGCGCGGCAATGCCCACAGGCTGTCCAGGAAGGGCATTAATCCCAGCACATCGCCAGCGGCCGTGATCTTGATGTCGCGGCCCTGCTGGGCCACCGGCGGCACCCGGGCGGCCACCTCGTCGATATACCGGCTGTTGTTGCGGTAGCTATTCAGCCATCCCGCCACCAGCGCCACCAGCAGCACCACGGCCACCGTGTAACCCGCCCAGTGCAACCGGCGATAACGCGCTTCCCAGCGGTGGTTGCGGCCTGCCAGCCCGGACTCTTTGAAAATCACGTCCTGCAGCAGGTTCTTCAGGAAGTAGCTTCTACCGGTCTCCTGCTGCTGGCTGCCATCTGCCGGGGCGGCCGGCCCATTGGGCGAAATGCGCAGGAATCGGCGCAAGCGGCCGGTCACCTGATCGAAAGGCTCGCCCACCTGGGCTCCGCTGGTGAAATACACCCCACGCGGACACAGATCGGCTTCGAAACGCGACGATGCGAACACATCGGTCAGGAAATGGCCCAACATCGCCTTCATTCCCGCGAACTGCTGCGGCAACAGATAAGCCAGCGCACGACGATCAGGATCCGCTTGCTCGGCCAGCACATCGGGCAAGGCCTCGTTCAAACGCGCATGCAGCAGGTCGTACTCGGAGGTGAACGAGTCATGCAGATCGAAGCCCGCCTCCTGCGTACGGGCAAACGGAAACGTAAAGCCCCAGACTTGCGCCAGATCGTCGCGCGAGAAATTGCCGAAGTACTCTTCGAAACCCGACAGCAGGTCGACCTTGGTCACCAGCACATAGATCGGAAACTGAATGCCCAGCTGTTCGCGCAGGTCCTGCAGGCGGCGACGCAACACGGCAGCGTGCCGTGCACGTTCGGCGTCGTTGGCCGACAGCAGGTCAGCCACGCTGATCGTCAGAATGGCGCCGTTGATGGGCTGGCGCCCACGGAATCGTGTCAGCAGCCCCAGAAAGCCCTTCCACTCCTGCTCGTCGCCCGTGGGATCGCTTTCGTGCGTGGTGTAGCGCCCCGCTGTATCGAGCAGCACGGCCTCATCGGTAAACCACCAGTCGCAATTGCGCGTGCCGCCCACCCCGCGCAAGGCCACCTTGCCGAACCGATCGGCCAGCGGGAAATTCAGACCGGCATTCACCAGCGCCGTGGTCTTGCCCGATCCGGGCGCCCCGATGAACACATACCAGGGCAGTTGGTAGAGATACTGCTTGGAGAATCGCGCCATCCAGTGCGGACGACCAGACGCCTCGAAACGTGTCTTGCGCAGCAACGACACCGCTTCGTCAAAGCGCGCACCCAGTGCCTGCACCTCTTCGTTCACGGGCTTGGCATCGGCCTTGTTCGAGGGCTTGGCAGGCCGGCGCAACTGGCCAAGCAACTGCGCATTGAGACGACCCTCGCGCCACTTGCGCCAGATGATGCGCGCAAGCCAGATCAAGAACAGAACGGCAATGGTCACGGCACGCGAGAATTCGCTTTCCAGCGGTCGCACGGCCCCGATGGCAAGCAAGGGCCCGGCGATCCAGATCAGCAGCGACAGCGCCACCAGGCCGAAAAAGTTCCACAGCCCGCGACTGAACACCATACTCAACAGCGATCTCATGGCCGGCCTCCTTGCGACACCGGGGGACGCGCCGTTGCAGCGGCATCTTCGACGACCTGGCGACGCCCGGCCGCCTCTTCGGCAGGCGCGCCCACCGGCGAGACCAGCAGGGTGATCTCGACACGTCGGTTGCGCGCCCGGTTGGCGGGCGAATCGTTCGGCGCCACGGGATCTGCCTCGCCCCGTCCTTCTGCCCTCACTCGTGCGGGCACCGTCAGTCGGGTATCAAGAATGGTTTTCACGGCGTCGGCCCGCTCCTGGGAAAGATGCCAGTTGGAGGGGAACCGCACGGTGCGGATCGGGATGTCGTCCGAATAACCACGAACCAGAATGTTGCCCTGCGTGCCGTTCAAGGCATCGGCGATGCGCGTGATGACCGGGACATAGCGGTCCCGCACCGAAGTCGCGCCGCTGTCGAACAAACCATCGCCACGCAGCACCACGACACTGCGATCGGCCTCGTCGCGCACAGTGACCAGTCCCTCGCGAATTTCGGGCGCCAGGAAGGCCGCCAGCCTGGGTTTTTCGGCAGGCTGCGGTGCGGGCCGGGATGCCGCGATCTGCACCGTCGGTGGTCGCAGATCGGACACGGCGGCGTACACCGTGTCCGATTGCCCGCCCAGGCGCCAGTTCAAAGCGAAATAACACAGCATGCCGATCATGGCGGCCAACGCCGCGCACACCCACAGCGGGACTGGCAGACGGCGCGCCTGGACCTGCGCCGGCACGTCGCGCCAGTGCGGCGATAGTGCTTCGTCGTATTCGCCACTGGCGCGGCGCAGGATCTGCAGCAAGCGCTGGCGCAACGTTTCCAGCTGGGTGCGCCCGTTGTCCACCACCCGGAAGCGCCCTTCGAACCCCAGCGCCAGGCAGAAATACAGCAGGGTCAGTAGATCGCGATGCGGCACCGGGTTCTGCGAGAGTTTGGCCAGCAACTGGAAGAATTTCTCGCCCCCCCAAGTTTCGTTGTGAAACGTGACCAGCAAGCTATGCGCCGACCACACCCCGGCGCCGCCCCATGGCGACAGCGCGGCGGCCTCGTCCAGTGCCGTGCACAGGCAGTAACGCGCGCCCAGAATGGTCTCGGTCGCAATGCCGGCCTGTTGTGCCCGCTGCTCGAAGCGTCTGATCTCGTCGACCAGATGCTCGCGCAACATGGCGGGAGAAGGATGCCCCGGCGTGGCACGAATCTGCGGGATCAGATCCAGCAGCGGGTTGGCTGCGGCAACCAGAGGATTGGCCCCGCTGACGACCTCTTCTTCAGAGCCGGGCAAGTGTGCACCGGCACCGAGGTGGGTGGCGTCATCGTCAGGAAAAGCCGGAAAGTCGGCGCTGTGATTGGACATGCTCTGCCTTTACGCCCGTATGGCCCAGAATTCGATCGCCAGGCCAGGAAAGTCCCCCGCCAGGTGCAGCGCCAAGGCGCCGCTGCGTTCCAGTTGCGACCAGAAGTCGCCCGTTTTTTCGAGCTCGAAGTACGTGTAGCCGGAGTGATAGGGAATCTGACGCGGCACCGAAGGCATCGCTCGCACCGTCACGCCGGGCAATTGCAGATGCACCAGATCGCGGATGCGTTCGACCGGCCCGATCTTCACCTGAGTCGGGAAGCGGGTGCGCACGGTCTCACCCGGCATGTCGGCATGCACGGCCAGCACGAACCCAGCCGAGCGCAACAGTTGCACATCCGGAATCTGCGCCACGCGCACACCCTGGCCGCGGTCGATCAGTGCGATCTGGATGGCGCTCTGGTCCAGCACCACCGAGAGCGACCGACGCAGCTCCAGCATCAGCGCCATGAACGCCGGTGCCATGTCGTCGTGGCGGTAGTCCGGCCACACATGCGGGCGACGATCAGGCGATGTGTAGGTGGCCAGGTCGCAGGCCAGCTTCAACCAATCGTGAAACAGCGACTGGGGGTGGCTATCCGGGAACTGGCGGGCATGCCACAAGGTCCCCATATAGCGGTTGATCAGCGCCAGCAGCAGGAAGTCGGAGACCTCGCTGACACCGCCTCGCGCCGGCTCGCTCAATCGCGCGGCCAGGGCCTCGGCGCGCGCCTGCAGCAGCCCTTCCAGTTCGTTGACCCACCGCATCAAGACCGGCTGATGGCCGATCGACAACGCAGGCGCGATGTCGTTTTCGTCCAGTACCACCCGATGATCACCGGCACGCTCGATCACCCGGGCCACACGCAAGGCCACCCATTCGTCGTTCAGGTCGCTGGCCAGCATCAGACGCAGACGCAAACGACCCACCTGCAACTCGGCAGGGCCGAAGGCCACCGCACCACTGTCCTGCACTTCACAATCCTGCGCCAGAAATCGGGCCAGCGGCGATCCCGCGGCCTCCTCGAAGATCACCTCTTCGCCGCCCGAGCGCCTGCGCGGCAACGCCAGCACGACATCGGTGTTGCGCACCTGCTCGCCGATCTCGAGCGCAGGCGGTGCCTCGTCCACATTGGCAAACGAAAACGGTGTGCCGTCGGGCATCACGCCATGCGCCGACTCGATCACCACCTTGCCGATCGCCAGTGCCGCACTATCCAGGGTCAGCTTGCGAAACCCCCAGAAACCGCCCTGCCCCTGGCCTACGCGCAGTTGCACATAATTTTCGAGATAACGTTCGAACTGCTGGAAATGCTGCGGCCGCAGGAACATGCCCTCGGTCCAGACTACCTTTGATGTCGACATCTACGATACTCATGAAAAATTGACGGTCCGGCTATCGGCTCACCACCAGCTGCGCTTGCTCTCTCCGACCTCCAGCGCCTGCGGTCCGAGCTTGACGCTGAGCTGCTCTTCGCCAGGCGAGAACTGCCAGACCTTGTAGACATTGGTGTTTTGCGGATTGGGCAGCTTGATCGTGGTGCGCCAGCGGCTGGCATCGAGGTTGCGATAGGCCGCCGTCACGCCCAGCACGCGAGCCTGCAGGTTGCCGGGGCGTTCGATCACATGTGTCTGGCCGGGCCGCAGAATCACCTGCTCGACCGCCACCAGCTCGTCACCCAATGCTGCCCGC
>JBAZPE010000067.1:0-7913 GCA_041648375.1 Burkholderiaceae bacterium
TTCGACGACGCATCAAGGAAGCTGCCGACAATCCGGTGCTCAGTGACATGATCGACCGGCTGCACGATCGCACCGCAGTCACCATTCGACGTGTGGCGCTGCTGCCGGGGCGTGCACAAGAAGGCGTCAAGCAATACAGGGCGATCATGGCTGCGATCGTTCAAGGAAATGCCGACGAAGCCGAGGCCTGCGCCCGGGTATTGAATCGCAGCGCTCGCGAATACATAGAGCGTTACAAGAATTTTGTTTTTTAGGCGGATATCAACCTGACAGGAAGTTGACAACTTTTTGCCCGCCTGATTTAATCCGATCACACTCTCCTGGGGAGTAGCCATAACCCGCATCGGGTTACCGCAGTGTCGTCAATACGGAAAAGGGATGGTCGCATGATGCGCCATTCACAATCCCGGCACTACGGCCCGCGTCACGTACGCGGCTGGCGAGACCGGAATGGGTTTTTTCATCCCATCTCTACAAGGGTCTTCCCCATGGTATCTATTGGTACGCCATTACTGTGGTCGCTATTTGCGGCCTTCACTGTCGTTGCACTGCTGCTCGACTTCTTTGCCCTGAATCGCCAGGGCGCTCAAAAAGTATCCATCAAGGCCGCAGGTATCTGGTCGCTCGTCTGGGTGCTGACCAGTTTCGTGTTTGTCGGTTTGCTCTGGTGGGCGCTTGGCGGGGCGGGCGACGACCCCGCGACGCGTGCGCTTGCCAACGACAAAGCGCTGGAATTCATCACCGGCTATCTGGTTGAAAAAGCGCTGGCGGTGGACAACATCTTCGTCTTCCTGCTGCTCTTCACGTTCTTTGCCGTGCCCGCAGAGTTCCAGAAGCGTGTGCTGATGATCGGCATTCTCGTCGCGCTGGTGCTGCGAGCCATCCTGATTCTGGTGGGCGCATGGCTGATCACGCATTTCCACTGGATCATGTATGTGTTCGGCGCGTTCCTGGTGTTCACCGGCATCAAGATGTGGTGGGCTGCCGGGCAGGAGCCTGACCTCGACAACAATCCCGCGTTGAAGTGGGTCCGCCGGAAGTTCTCGATTTCGCCGAATTACGATGGCGAGCGGTTCTTCACCAAGATTGATGGCAAGCGCATTGCCACCCCGATGCTGGTGGTGGTGATCCTGATCGGTGTGGTCGATGTTGTGTTCGCAGTGGACTCGATTCCTGCCATCTTCGCCATCACGACCGACCCGTTCATTGTGCTGACGTCCAACGTGTTCGCCATTCTGGGCTTGCGTGCCATGTACTTCCTGCTGGCCGGCATGCACGAACGCTTCCACCTGCTGCCCTATGGTCTGGCCGTGGTGTTGGTGCTGATCGGAACCAAGATGCTGCTCATCGACATCTACAAGATTCCGACGCTGTGGTCGCTGGTGGGTACCGTCGGCATTCTGACCGCCACGATCATTCTGTCGCTCGTCATCAAGCCCAAGGGTGAAGTGACGCATGCGGGTGGCGCGTATCCCTTCTCGGGCAAGAAGGATTCGGGCGACTGACGCCTGGTCGCAAGACTGACGCACCGCACCAGGACTGACGCTCGCCTCACTGGCGGGCGTTTGTCGTATGTGCGATCGCGCTGACGACATGTGCGCCCCGCTTCGGATTAAGTTTCGCCCACTGCGCTCAACACCTCCTTCAGATAATCCGTGAGCACACTCACGGCGTGTGAGGGTCGCCTGTCCTGCATGGTCAGGATGTAAAGCGCGCTGCCCAGACCCTGGGCCTGCCACTGCGGCAACACCCGCACGGCGTTGCCTGCCCGCACATCTTCCGCCAGCGGATATTCCGGCAACGCATATTCCGGCAGCAAGGCGATGCCGTTGCCCGCCAGCATCGCGCTGCGAATGAAAGGAAGATGTTCAGTCTGCAGATAAGGTCGCAGACGCAGCTCGCGCTTGTCTGACCCCTGCTCGAGCACCAGCCTGAAGTGCGGTTCGGGGCTGGGCGGACACAGAATGCGCCGCCCGGCCAGGTCATCCGGGCCGACCAAGGGCGGCAGACTGGCCAGGTACGACGGCGCGGCGTACAGGCCCCACCGAATGGCGCACAGTTGACGGGCGACCTGATCGGGCGGGGGATCCGAGGTGATGCGAACCGCCACATCCACTTCAGCGCCAATCAAGTCAATCACGCGGTTCGAGAACAGCACACGCAGCGTGATGTCAGGATGCAGATGCTGAAACGCCAGCAGCTTGTCGCCCAGATAGATCTGACCCAGCCCGATCGGAATGCTGAGCCGGACATGGCCGCGCACTGAATGACCCATGCTGTCGATGGCCGAACGGGCGGCGTCCATTTCGGCAATCATGCGCACCCCATGCTCATAGAGCGCCTGGCCCGATGCGGTCAGTTCCAGGCGGCGCGTGGTGCGGCGCATGAGGGTGGCATCCATCTGCCGTTCCAGCGTTTTGAGCGCCTTGCTGACTTGCGATCGCGTGACGTTCCGACGACGTGCGGCCTCGGCCAATGTGCCGGCATCCACGATCTCGACCAGCGCTCTGACGAGATTGAAGTCCATCTTTGGTTCCATAGAGGAAACAGCGTGAGTCCGCTGCAAGGGATTGTGGCATGGAAGGTGACGTTATAGAGTGGGACGACATATAACGATAAGGAGACAAGCCATGTTCAACAGCGAACTGTTCGTGGGTCAGCGGGTGCTGATCACCGGTGGCGGCACGGGATTGGGTCTGGCGATGGCCGAGCAACTCGCGGCGCTGGGGGCGGAGCTTCATCTGTGCGGGCGGCGGGCCTCGGTGCTGGACACCGCCGCCGAGGAGTTGCGCAGCAGGCATGGGGTGAAGGTCGTGACGCACCCTCTGGACATCCGCTCGTTCGAGGCGGTCGACGCCATGATGGAAACCATCTGGCAGACACACGGACCATTGACGGCTCTGGTCAATAATGCGGCGGGCAACTTCATCAGCCGGACCGAAGATCTGTCGGTGGGCGGGTTCCATGCGATATCGGACATCGTGTTTCGGGGCACGTTCTACGCGACGCAGGCGGCGGGCAAGCGGTGGATTGCCGGGGGTCAGCGGGGCAGCGTCCTGTCCATCGTGGTGACATGGGTGGCCACGGGGTCGCCTTTTGTCGTGCCATCGGCGATGTCCAAGGCCGGTGTGGACGTGATGACCAAATCGCTCGCCGTGGAGTGGGGCCCCAAGGGCATTCGGCTGAACGCCATCGCACCTGGCGTGATTCCAACGGAAGGGGCCTCGGGTCGGTTGCGGCCAGGCAGCGACAACAAGCAGGATCAGCGTACGCAGGAAAACCCCATGCGCCGGCTGGGTGAGGGCGCTGACATTGGCCGGCTGGCTGCATTCCTGCTGGCCCCGCAAAACGACTGGATCAACGGCCAGACGATTACGCTCGATGGTGGCGACGCCCTTGCCAATGGCGCGTATTTCACGTCTTACCAGGATTGGGGCGACGAGCAATGGCGTGCGGCGCGCGCGCGCATCGAGGCATTGAACGCAGCAGACAAGGCGCAGCGGGGAGCGGGCTGATGGGCGACGTTTTCTTTCAGGACAGGGTGCTGAGCGCCGCCGATCAGGCGGATCGAGGTGCTCGGCTGGCCGGTGGATTGCGCAGCCTGGGCATGCGTGAAGGGGATGTGGTCGCGGTTCTGCTGCGCAATGATCTGCCCTATGTCGACATCGTGTGGGCGTGCCGTCTGGCGGGCGTGTCCTACTGCCCGATCAACTGGCATTTCACTGCGGACGAAGTCGCATTCATTGTCAGCGACAGCGGGGCAAAGGTCATGATTGCGCACGGCGATCTGCTTGATGCCGTGAGCGACAGGCTGCCCGCCGCGCTGGCGCTGCTTGCCGTGGGCGACACCATGGTGACGCGTGCGCAGCCTTACGAACCCTGGCTGGCTCAGGCGCAGCGGTACGACGGCCCTCGCGTCTCGCCACGCGGGCATACGGCTTACACCTCCGGCACCACGGGACGTCCCAAGGGCGTGGTGCGCCAACCCATCCCGCTGGCGGAGCTTCCCGCCAGGCAGGCAGCGATGCAGCAGGTGGTCGAGCAGACCTTCGGCTTGCGGGCCGGTACTCGGGTGCTTTTGCCTGCACCGATCTATCACAGCGGTCCCAGCGGCTTTCTGCAAGGGGCACTGACGGTTGCCGATCGAGTCGTGCTGCACGGGCGGTTCGATGCCGAGGCCGTGCTGGCAGACATCGAAGCCCATCGCATCGACACCATCTATCTGGTGCCCATCATGTATGTGCGCATGCTGCGTCTGCCCGAGGCGACACGGCGCCGCTATGACCTGTCGTCGTTGCGTTTCATCGCCTCCACCGGCTCGCCGTGCGCGCCTGAGGTCAAGCGCGCCATGATCGACTGGCTGGGGCCGGTGGTGCACGAGACGTATGCATCGAGCGAGGCCGGCATGGTCACGTGCATCGATTCCACCGAAGCGCTGGCGCGACCCGGCAGCGCAGGGCGGCCGGTCGGTCAGGCGCAGGTGCGCATTTTTGACGAACAGGGCGCACCATGCGCGACCGGTGAAATCGGCATGATTTATGTGCGTCAGCCCGCCTATGCCGATTTCACCTATCGCCACAACGACGCCGCACGCCGGGCCATCGAGCGAGACGGCCTGATCAGTCTGGGCGACATGGGCTATGTCGATGCCGATGGTTATCTCTATGTTTGCGATCGTGCATCCGATATGGTGATTTCAGGGGGCGTGAACATCTATCCCGCCGAGATCGAGCACCGTTTGCTGGCATACCCTGGCGTGGCTGATTGCGCCGTGTTCGGCGTGCCCGATCCGGAGTACGGTGAGCGTCTGCTGGCCGTCATCGAACCTTCAGCGGATACGGCGTTGGACGCTGACGCCGTGCAGGACTGGTTGCGAGCTGGGCTGTCGTCCTTCAAGGTCCCCCGCGAAATGACGTTCGCCAGGCTGCCGCGAGACGACAGCGGCAAGATCGCCAAGCGCAAGCTGCGTGACCGGTATTGGGAAGGCCACGCCAGGCGCGTGTAAGCGCCGGCCGCGCAGATCGAACGACTCCACAGCAAAAAACCAAGGAAGAGACATGACATTGACACAAGGATGGATGCACCGAACGATTCGTGCTGCACTGGGCACGACGTTGATGGCGGGCGCAATGCTCGCCCACGCCGAATTTCCCGATCGTCCCATCAAGTTGGTCGCGCCCTATGCACCTGGCGGCGCAGCCGACATCCTTGCGCGCGCACTGGCCACCGAAATGGGCAAGGACCTGGGCCAGACCGTGATCGTCGAGAACCGACCCGGCGCCAACACCCGGATCGCCAGTGTGGCGGTCGCCCGTTCACCTGCCGATGGCTATACCTTGTTGCTGGCCAGCAATGCCAGCATGGTGCTGAACCCTTTGCTGTATCGCAAGATCGGCTACACGCCAGATGACTTCCGCGTGCTGGGCATCGTGGCCGAAGCCCCACTGGTCATCGTCACCAACATGCAGGTGCCCGCCAACAATCTGAAGGACTTCACCCGCTACGCTCAGGCCAATGTCGGTCGCGTCAATTATGCGTCGGTCGGGTTGGGCAACCCACTTCAACTGGCCACCGAGATGCTCAAAAGCGAGCTTGGTATCGAAGCCACCCATGTGCCCTATAACGGCAGCGTGCCTGCCCTGACAGGGCTGATGGCCGACGATACGCAGCTGATGTTCGATGTCGTGAGCACTTCGCTGCCGCATATCCGAGGGGGCAAGTTGAAGGCGCTGGCGGTAACGGGTAGTGAGCGACTGAAGAGCTTGCCCGATGTGCCCACCGTTGCCGAATCTGCGGTGCCGGGCTTCCGTGCTGCGACCTGGTTCGGTGTGGCTGTGCCTGCAGGCACGCCACCGGACGTGGCGGCGCGTGTGCAGTCGGCCGTTCAGAAGGCAACCGCCGATTCGCAGTTTCGGGCCACGCTCGATCAGCAGTCGCTTCTGCCACAACCGCCGCGCAGCGGGACGGTGCTGACGAAGTACGTCGATGACGATCGCGCCATGTGGAGCAAGGTCATCCGTGAGCGCAACATCGTGCTGGATGACGCGGGCAGCTGATCGCCCCGGAAAAGCGCGACCTGAGCTGTCAAGCAAATCGGTACAGTGCGGCAGGATTGTCGATCAGGATCTGCCTTGCGTGATCGGGGCTGCCGGCCCACTGTCGCGCCAGTGTCAGCAAGACTTGCTCATCGGGTCGCTGCGCCTGGCCGGGATGGGGCCAGTTGCTGGCCCACAGGCAACGTTGCGGCCACTGACGCGCCAGCTCAGCGGCCAGCAGGCCGACGTCGAGATAGTCAGGCGGCCCTGTGCGCGAGGTCTCATAAGGTGCCGACAGCTTGACCCACACTCGGCCCGTATCCATCAGGCGGCACAGCGACTGCCAGCCTGCGTGTTCCATGCCGACCGGCTCCAGGAACTTGCCGGTGTGGTCGATAACCAGAGGGCAGGGCAACCCTGTCAGCATGGATTCATGATGCGCCAGCGTGCGACCATCAAGTTGCAGGTTGAGGGTCCACTGCCAGGGCGCGATGCGAGCAGCAAGTGCGGGCACGTCTTTCCATCCGATCAGGTCCTGTGCGCCAGGAATCATCATGCATCGTACGCCGCGCACCCCCAGATCCTCCCACTGCTGCAGTTGTTCGTGCTGCACATGGGGAGGAAATGTCAGGATCGCTCGCGCCGACCCATCCGCCTGTGCAAGGGCATCGAGCGTGCAACGATTGTCGAACCCGTAGCCCACAGGTTGAACGATGACTGCACGTGCCAGCCCTAGGCGCTCGCGCACAGCCAGATAATCCTCCCACTGCGAACTGGGGGGCGACGCCGCTTGCCCAATCAGGGGGAAACGGACAGGGTCATAGATATGAATGTGGGTGTCGCAGGCCGGCGAGCACGCTGCATCGTCAGCGGTCGATATGGGCCCGCTCATAATCTTGTCGGCACATGGGCTGCGATCGTGTCCTGAACCAGGAAGCGCTGGCGGAACCGGAAAGCATGTTCGGCGTTCAGTGCGCCGGCGGGTACCTTGCCCTGCAGCATCGTGGCCACTTGCTCGACCGTATCCAGCGCCTGATGCTCCACAGCCTGAGGCGTCAAACCACCGATATGGGGCGAAGCAATGACCCTGGGATGCGCCGCCAGCTCAAGGCCGGGCATCTGGTCTGCCGCCATGCCCACGTCCAGCGCGCAACCCGCGATTTCGCCTGTATTCAGCGCGTGCAGCAGTGCACGCTCGTCAACCAACTCACCGCGTGATGCATTGATGAAAAATGCATCGGACTTCATGGCGGCAAATGCCTGTGTGCTGAACATCCCTGTGGTTTCCGGAACCGAGGCCGCCAGGCACACGACGTAGTCGGCGTGTTCCAGCAAAGTATCGAGTGTATCGGCGCGGCGGAAGGGACCGATGTCGGGCTGATAGGGGTCGTACACGATGACATCCATGCCCAGTGCGTGGCCCAGCGTCGCAAGATAACGGCCGATCGTGCCCAGGCCAACGATCCCCAGGGATGCGCCGGCGAGCTGTCGACCCATACCCACGCGCGGGTTGCGGCCCTGACGGTAGTCCAGCACGGCGTCGGAGATGCCACGGCTCATGTCGATCATCGCGCCCACGATCCATTCCGCGACCGATGGCCCGAAGCCGGGTGAGGCCCGCGATACCAGCACGCCGTTTCGGCTGGCCGCTGCGATATCGATGTTGCTGACATCGACCGCGACGCGGCAGAATGCAGCCAGGTCAGGTAGCTTTTCAAACACACTCGCAGCGATGGCAGGCACCCTTGCCCCGATGATGACATGACAGCCTTGGGCCGCGTCAATCAACTGTTCCGGTGACAAGGGTGTGGTCTGCTGGTTGAGTTGGACGTCGGCCATTGCCTGCAGGCGTGTAAGCGCGCGCTCACCGTAATAGTT
>JBAZPE010000068.1:0-7900 GCA_041648375.1 Burkholderiaceae bacterium
GAGGGACTACGTCGATCCGCGCTCCAGAAGCCGCAGATAACTCAACGCTTTATTCCAATCAATCACGCTACAAAAAAGAGGGGCAAATGATGAATAAAAAAGATGTTCACCGAGCGAGCAACGGTGTCATGGGTGGCCTTGCAGCCGCGATTCTGGCGACCTCGACAGCCTGGGCCGCGCAGGGCACACTGACCTATGTGCAGGGCACCGAGATCGACACGCTGGATCCTGCCGTGACACGCAGCACACCCTCGCAGATCGTGATTTCGCACCTGTTCAGCCGGCTGGTGAGATGGGACGGGCCGGAACTCAAGAAAATCGAACCTGACCTGGCCGAATCTTGGACCACTTCGGAAGATGGCAATACCTGGACATTTCAGCTGCGCAAGGGTGTGAAGTTTCATGATGGCTCGCCGCTGAACGCGGAGGCAGTCAAATTCAACCTCGACCGCATCCGCGAGCCGGAACTGGGCTCCCCAAATAGATCTTATTACGGCGCTATCGAGTCGGTGTCGGCTCCCAGTGAGTATGTGCTGGAGATCCGCACCAAGCATCCTTCACCCACATTGCTGGAAATTCTGGCAGAGGAATGGTCTGCCATCAGCAGCCCCACGGCGATCAGCAAGCGCGGCCGCGCCTATGGACGCAATCCCGTAGGCACCGGCCCCTACGTTTTTGAGAGCTGGGTGCCCAACGAACGCGCCGTCATCAAACGCAACCCCGATTACTTCGGGCAGGCGTCGGCTGCGCAAACGCTGGTGTTCCGACCTGTTCCTGAAAACTCGGCGCGGGTGATCGAGCTGCAAACCGGCAATGCCGATGTCGCTGGCAACATCCCGCCTGAGGCGGCTGCAGAATTCAAGGGCCGCGACAACGTGACATTGGCGCAGTTGCCCAGTTCGTTCCAGGTTTTCTTTGAACTAAACGTTACCAAACCGCCCTTTGACGATGTGCGCATGCGACGCGCCGTAGACCTGGCGATTGATCGTCAGGCGATCGTGGAAAAAGTCCTCATGGGCTATGGGCGCGTGCCGGACAGCCCCTTCCCCGAAGGCACGCAGGGCCGTCGCGTATTCGCACCCAAGACTTACGATCCCGAGATGGCGCGCAAGCTGATCAAGGAGGTCTATCCGAATGGCTTTCCCGAGACCGTCGTCATGTGGACCCCATCAGGGCGCTACACCAAGGATCGCGCCGCCGCCGAGGCCGTCCAGGGCTATCTGAATGCTGTCGGACTGAAAACGGAATTCAAGGTCTGGGAATGGGCCTCGTACCAGAAGACGCTCTATCGCGCAGAAGCCGGCAAGGGCACGGGTCGAGGCACCAACGAAGCAAATATGTGGCTACTGGGTACCGGCATTACCAATGCCGACATACGCTTGCGCCGCAAACTTTCTACCGGAGACGCATCCAACCTGACGGGCTACAGCAACAAGGACGTGGACGCACTGCTCAAGCAGGCTGCTACCGAAATGAACTATGAGAAGCGCATGGCGAACTACGGTGAGATACAGCGCATCGTGTGGGAGGAGGTCCCCAGCAACATTCCTCTGTTCGATCAGGTGCAACTGATCGGCCAACGAAAAGGCGTCAAAGGCCTGGTGGTCTACGGTGATGAGATCGTCGACTTCAATCAAGCCAGTGCTGCAAACTGAGAATAGACATGACTACGCAAACACTAGGGCACGAAATTCTGTTGACCGAAGCACGCCTGAGTGCACCGCCTGCTGAGAGACTGATCAAGTATCACGACCTGCCAGGTCTGGAGCGCGAAAAACGGCAGTTCAGGGAGTTCGTCGCGGTAGATCTGGCGCACACCACCATGCTGGTTGAGGAAGGCATCATTTCCAGCGAGGTCGGTAGCGCGATCCTAGAACAGCTGTTGCGAGTGAAGGGCATGCAGGTCACCGACTTCCCCACCGATGTTCGTAAGGGCAGCTTCCTGCTGCAGATAGAGTCCTACCTGTTCGACGCCATCGGTGAGGACGTAGGCGGTCAAATGCACACCGGTAGAAGCCGCATCGACCAGGGTGCAACGGTGCGGCGCCTGTACAAGCGCAATCGCATGCTGGACGTCATGGATCAGCTGAACCTGCTGCAGGTCGCGATTGCGAGACAAGCCGAACAGCACTCGCGCACCATCATGCCTGGCTATACCCATATGCAGCATGCACAGCCCTGGGTGTTCGGCCATTACCTGCTGAGTTTCAGCACCCGGCTGCACGATAGCTTCGACCGCCTCAGCCAGGCCTATGCCCGCGTGAACCGCAATCCATTGGGTGCAGTTGGCCTGGCGGGCACATCGTGGCCGCTGAATCGCAATCGCACCACTATCCTGCTGGGCTTCGATGGCATCGTGGAGAACTCCAAGCTGGGACGAGAGGCCTATTACGCAGCGGAGGCGATCAGCGCCCTGGCCTTCGTCATGGCTGACCTGAATGACTTGGCCACTGATCTGCACCTGTGGTCGAGCACCGAGTTCGGCATGGTCGAAAGTGACGACAGCTATTGCGGCACGAGCAGCATTTTTCCGCAGAAGAAAAATCCGGCTGCGCTGGAGACCATCAAAAAGGCCGCAGGCGAGGGTGTCACCTGGTTGTCGACTGCCCTTGCCACATTTCGCGCGGAAGGTACCGGCGACCAGGCCATGCGAGAACTGCCACTGATCGACAGCGCACTGGCCACAACCGAAGGCATGCTGGACCTGTTCACCGGTGTCATGGAGACACTCATCGTGCACGAAGACCGCATGGCAGCCTCATTGGCTGGCAGCTGGTGCACCGCCAGCAACCTGGCTGATGTGATCGTGCGTGAAACCGGTCTGTCGTTCCGCCAGGTCCATCACGTCGTGGCTCGGGTGGTTCGCAACAGCCTGGCCGGGGGGATCAAGCCCACACAATTGTGCGGCAAGGATCTGGACGCTGCAGCCATGGAGACGATCGGTCGCACCATTGGGATGTCGGACGAACAGGTGCGCGACGCACTGGATGCGCGCCGCTTCGTCGAAACGCGCATCACGGCCGGAAGCGTATCGCCCCACGAGGTGGATCGACTGCTGGAACATGCACGGGCCGAACGCGAAACCGATTGCGCCTGGGTCGCGCAGGCTCGACAGAAACTGGCACTGGCGCAGGCAGAGCTCGACAGTGCCGTGGCACGAATTCTGAACAATCTGAGGTGACCATGGATGACAACCTCGTTGTACAGGTGCGCAACCTGAGTGTCGCGTTCAGCCGTGAGCCTGGCGTCGCTCCTGTCGTTAAGGACGTTTCATTTGACGTCGCACGCGGGCAGACCCTGGCCATCGTGGGCGAATCCGGGTCCGGGAAGTCCGTCACTTCACTGGCCCTGATGCGGCTGGTGGAGCTGGGCGGAGGACACATCGTATCGGGCAGCATGCAATTGCGCACACGCAAACACGGTGTGGTGGATCTGCGCGCCACACCGGAGGATGCCATGCGCAAATTTCGAGGCGCGGACATGGCGATGATTTTTCAGGAACCCATGACCTCCCTCAATCCGGTTTTCAAGGTCGGGGCCCAGATCATGGAAGCCATCCTGCTGCACCGCCGGGGCGACACACGTGCCGCGCATGTTCAGGCGCTGCGTATGCTCGACCTGGTACGCATTCCCGATGCGAAACAGGTCATGGAGCGCTATCCGCATCAGCTGTCCGGTGGCATGCGTCAACGCATCATGATCGCCATGGCACTCGCATGCGAGCCCACGCTACTGATTGCGGATGAGCCGACCACCGCACTGGATGTCACCGTGCAGGCCCAGATCCTGCAGATCATTCGCTCGTTGCAGGACGACATGGATATGGGCGTCATATTCATTACCCACGACATGGGTGTGGTGGCGCAGGTGGCCGATAAGGTCATGGTGATGCGGCACGGCGACACCGTGGAGCGGGGTGAGGTGGCTACCATTTTTTCGGCCCCGGCACATGCCTATACCCGTGCGCTACTGGCTGCCGTGCCACAACTGGGGGCCATGCACGGCACTGACCAGCCTGCCAAGTTCGATCTGGTCTCACATGCCGGAACGGAAGAACCGCATGCAGCGAACGACTCCCGCGGGTCGCCAGCCACACAGATGCCTGCGCAGACGTCCGCCAACCCAGGGACGGGCCCAGACTACACAGGCGAACCACTGTTGCGTGTGCGTGAGCTCATCACCCGCTATGACCTCAGGGGCGGCCTGCTGGGCAGAGTGCAGCGACGCGTGCATGCCGTCGAAGGCGTCAGCTTCGATGTCTATCCTGGTGAGACGCTTGCGCTCGTGGGCGAATCCGGTTGCGGCAAGTCGACAACGGCGCGAGCCGTGGCGAGGCTGCTGCACACCCAGGGGGGCGACATTACTTTCCAGGGACAGGTGATCGGTGACTTGCAGGGCCAGGCGCTGAAGGCCCTGCGACGCAATATTCAGACAGTGTTCCAGGATCCCTACGCCTCGCTCGATCCACGCTGCACGATCGAGGACAGCCTGATGGAGCCGCTACAGGTACATGATATTGCCCATGGCGACGCCGCTCGTGCCCGCGTGGCCGAGCTGCTTGAGCGCGTTGGCCTGACATCGGAACATGCACAGCGCTATCCGCATGAGTTCTCGGGCGGCCAGCGTCAGCGTATCTGTATTGCACGCGCGCTTGCGCTGTCACCCAAGCTGGTGGTGGCCGATGAATCGGTCTCCGCACTGGATGTCTCCATTCAGGCGCAAATCATCAATCTGATGCAGGATCTGCAGCGTGATATGGGCATCGCGTTTCTGTTCATCTCGCATGATCTGGCGGTCGTGGAGCGGGTAAGCCATCGCGTTGCGGTCATGTACTTGGGACGCATCGTGGAAATCGGCACGCGTCGGCAGATATTCGAGAATCCGCAGCACCCCTACACCCGCAAGCTCCTCGCTGCCGTGCCTATCGCCGACCCCAAGCAGCGCAAGCTGAATCAGTCCCTGATAGGTGGCGATATCCCCAGCCCAGTACACGGACTGGATTATCGACCTGAGCAGATCGAGCTGCAGCAGGTCGCGCCCGGCCACTTTGTCGCTGACCTCGCAATGGCAAGCTGAGCTGCCGCCCGACTGATTTGCGAATGACAAAAGGCAGATCGAACAATTTGCTGATCTGCGAGTGTGCTGTTCTTAACCGTGCCATTTCTCCACTACTTTTTTAGGTGCTTTTCCGATGATCGACCTACGTAGCGACACCGTTACCCGCCCCTCACGCGGCATGTTGGACGCCATGGGCGCGGCGTCGCTGGGCGACGATGTCTGGGGCGATGACCCAACAGTGCAACGCCTGCAGAACGAGATCGCTGCGCGCTGCGGCAAGCAGGCGGGGCTATTCTTCCCCACCGGCACACAGAGCAATCTGGCGGGCATCATGGCGCACTGCGAGAGAGGCGATGAATATATTGTGGGTCAGCAGGCCCATACCTACAAGTTCGAGGGTGGCGGTGCAGCTGTTCTGGGCAGCGTGCAGCCTCAACCTATCGACCACGATATCGATGGCACCCTGCCCCTGGCGCGAATACAGGAAGCCATCAAGCCCATTGATCCGCACTTCGCTCGCACCCGGTTGCTGGCGCTGGAGAACACGATAGGTGGAAAGGTGTTGCCGCAGGCCTATGTACAGCAAGCGACCGAGCTGGCTGCCCGGCATGGGCTAGCCAGGCACCTGGATGGCGCCCGCGCCTTCAACGCTGCGATACACATGAATGTTGCGATCGAAGCCGTGTGTGCACCGTTCGACTCGGCGTCCATCTGCTTCTCCAAAGGTCTGGGTGCGCCTGTTGGTTCTGCGCTGGTGGGCGAGCGCAGCTTCATCGAGCGCGCCAAGCGCTGGCGCAAGGTGCTTGGCGGCGGAATGCGTCAGTCGGGTGTCTTGGCTGCCGCCTGTCTGTATGCCCTGGACCACCATGTGCAGACGCTGGCTGATGATCACGAGAACGCAGCCTGGCTGGCACGTTCGCTGGCAAGCATCGACGAAGTGCGTGTGCTCAGCCACGCGACGAACATGGTGTTCGTCGAGTTTTCAGATCGTGCTGGCAGCGCGCTGGGGCCGGCGTTGGCCAGCCAGGGGATGCTGGTGCAGGCGGTCTATGGTGGGCCAAGCCGCCTGGTGTTGCACCGCGATGTGTCACGCGAAGACTTAAAAGCCTTCGTCGCTGCGGTTCAGGGCCTGTATGCCAGTGGGCGGGACCGTTGCGCGGCGCATTGAAAGCGTGCTGCGATCCCCCCTATTTCCTTACTCCATCTTGGCGCCCGACATCTCTACCAGCGCCTTGAACCGCTTGCCTTCCGCGTCAACGAACGTGTCCAGCTCCTTCGGACTTTGCAGCGGGCCGACCTGCACGCCCATGCTTTCCAGCCGGGCAATCATCTCGGGCTGCTTGAGAATCTCGTTGATTTCCTTGTTCAGGCGATCCACGATTTCGCGGGGCACGGCGGCATGGGTTGCCACGCCATACCAGGCAGCGGCGTACATGTCCTTCAGGCCCACGTCGTCAAAGGTGGGGACGTCCGGGAACTCGGCCAAGCGTGTTTTGGAGGCAACGGCCAGTGCTTTCAAAGCACCCGCTTTCACCTGGCTCAACGAGCCCGTGTCCAGCATCAGGTCCAGGTTGCCGCCAAGCAGATCCGTCACGGCCGGGCCACTGCCCTTGTAAGGCACGTGCGTGATGTCGATGCCCGCGCTGTGAATCAATTGCGCGGCCGCCAGATGCTGCGACGAACCGATGCCGGCCGAGCCGTAATTCAGCTTTCCAGGATTTGCACGAGCGAAGTCGATCAACTGCTGCGCCGTGGTGAACGGCGACTTGGGCGGCACTTCCAGCACGTTGGGGATCGAGCCAACGAACGCCACGTTAGCGAAGTCTTTGCTGACATCAAAGCCAGGCTTGGCGTAGAGGTGCGAATTGATGCCATGCGTGGAGCTGGTGGTCATGAGCAAGGTGTAGCCGTCGGCATTTTCACGGACGAATGCCGCGGTACCGATATTGCCACCTGCGCCCGCCTTGTTCTCGATCACGACGGCCTGACCCAGACGGGTCGTGAGTTGCTGACCGATCAGGCGGGCAATGATGTCGGTTGCACCCCCCGGTGCCCATGGCACGACCAGACGAATGGGCTTTTCGGGATAGGCTGCCTGAGCATGGGCAGGTGCCGCAGTGGCCAGGGCCAGGGTCAGTCCCGCCAAAAGCGGGGCGATGTGTTTGCGAATGGACATGGTCCGTCTCCGGTGTGTGTTGCGTGAACCTTGCTGAACCCTCGCGATCAGCAAGTGCGGCGCAGAGCATATCATTGGCGGTTTCTACAGGAGGGTGACGCACATGCGGCAGCTTATGTTCGTCGGCGTGAAGAGGGGGCCAGCACGAAGCCGGTGTCTTTGTCGATGAGCTTTTGGCAGACACGCTCCACATGCTGCACGGCGGCCGCCGCAATGGTGCTTGGTTGGCCCAATCGACGGGTCACCACGCCGACTGAACGCAGCGGGCCATCGACGATCTCCGAAATCTGCATGCCCCGTGTCTCCAGAATCGGCAGCACGCCAAGGTAAGGCATGACCGCGACCCCCACTTCGCTTTTCACCAGCCCGGCCAAGGTAGTGGCCTGATCGACCTGCATGCTGGGCCGGTACTCGATGCCGCGTTGCAAGTAAGCGGCATCCATGTATCGCATGGCCGTGCTGGCATTGGTGAGCGTAATCAAAGGGAGCTCCAGCAGGTCGTTCATGTTCACCCGCGCAGGCACCTTCTTGCGCCATTTCCCACAGGTCAGCACAACGAATCGATCTCGCATGAGCTCCCTGTAGCGCAGATCAGGATGCGAGGGGGACACCGAGGCCAGCGCAAATTCCACTTGATGGTTCAGCACGCGCTGGATGCAGGTGCTG
>JBAZPE010000069.1:0-7852 GCA_041648375.1 Burkholderiaceae bacterium
TCGATAACCCCGCATCGTTCGATGCCCCGTACGGCACTCGTTATTCAACGCGAGCGGGGTTACCAGATCAATTTCTTCGCATCATCATGTCTGGCAAAAACGTGACGATCTGAGGGAAGATGGCGATCAACATCACGGCCACCAGCAGCAGCCCGCAGAATGGCAACGATGCAACGGTGACGCGCCAGATGTCACGCCCCGTCATCGATTGCAGCACAAACAGGTTGAACCCCAGGGGCGGTGTCAACTGGGCGATCTCGATGATGATGATGATGTAGATGCCGAACCAGATGAGGTCAATGCCAGCCGCCTGCACCATGGGCAATACCACCGCACTGCTCAGCACCAGAATCGAGATCCCCTCCAGAAAACACCCCATGACCAGGAAGAACAGGGTGAGCACCAGCAGCAGCATGGCGGGTGAGAGATCCATGGTCTGCACGGCGCTGGCCAGCACTTGCGGGATACTCAGGAAGCCCACCGCAATCGACAGCACGGCGGCGCACGCCACGATGAAGGAGATCATGCATGAGATCTTCATCGCCGACATCAGGCTGGCACCCAGCGTTTTCAAGGTCAGCCCGCCGGTCAGCTTGGCCAGGATCATCGCGCCAACCACCCCGAAGGTCGCCGCTTCGGTCGGTGTCGCGATCCCGCCATAAATGGTGCCGATGACACACGCGATCAGCAGCGTGACAGGAATCAGGCGACGCGAATTCCACAGCTTTTCCATGAAGGGCATGGGAGGGTCGCGCGGGGGCACCTTGGACGGATTGATCAGTGACCAGACGATCACATAACCCATGAACAGTGCCACCAGCATCAGCCCGGGCACGATGCCCGCCATAAACAGGCGCGCCACGGATTGCTGGGCCGTGACGCCATAGACGATCATGATGATGGATGGTGGAATCATCAGTCCCAATGTTCCCGAGCCGGCCAGCGTGCCGATCATCATCTTTTCGTCGTAGCCGCGCCGCTTGAGCTCCGGCAGCGACATGCGCGCAACCGTCGCGCACGTGACGGCAGAAGAGCCCGCGACCGCCGCCATGATGCCGCAACCCAGCACGTTGACGTGCAACAGGCGCCCCGGCAACCAGTTCACCCACGGGCCCAGACCCTTGAACATGTCTTCGGCCAGACGCGTTCTGAACAGGATCTCGCCCATGAGGATGAACAGCGGCAAGGCCGTCATGGCCCACGACCAGCTCGAGTCCCACATGGTCGATGCAATCAGCGACCCCATCGATGCGTTGGTGAATGCGCCTAGCGCCAGCACACCAATGGCCAACAGAGAAAGTGATACCCAGACGCCACTGGCCAGCAAGGCAATCAGTGTGACGAGCAAAATCAGGGAGATGGCAAGTAGACTCACGATAGGTCCTATTCGCTCAGCGCAGCGTCGTCGTTTTGTTCGTAGCCCGCTACCCGGTCATGCGCGATGGACCATCCGGCATCGACCAGGGCAATGGCAAGAATGATCAGGCCCAACGCCATGCCCGACTGCGGAATCCAGAATGGCACGGCCATCATGCCGGGGCTGATGTCCTTGAACTCGAACGACTCCAGCACAAATACCGTCGCCTGGAAGGCGAGATAGCCCGTGAGGATCGCGCCAAATGCGCAGCACCACAGCTCGATCGCTTTTCGACGTGTCCCGCTCATGCGCGTGACCAGCAGGCTGATGCGGATGTGGCCACCCTGACGGAAGGTGAACGCCAATCCGAGGAAGGTGGAGGCGGCCATGAAGAAGCCGGACACCTCTGTCATGTCCACCGTGAGCTTGAGCATGCGACCCACGACCTGAGCAAGAATGCTCAAACCGATAAGTGCAAGGAAAGCGGCAGCCAGGATGCCGCTGCCCAGATACAGGCCATCCAGAAATCGTCGCAACATGATGAGCCTTTTACTTTGCGGCGCTCGAGGCAGGTGTCATCTTGGCCTTGGCAGCCAGGTACTCGTCCAGTACTTTCTGGGCCTCGGGCGATGCGCTCTTGCGCCAGTCGACCATCATGGTTTCGCCCACCTTGGCCAGCGCAGCCTGTACCGATTCAGGTGCCTGGCTGACTTCCATGCCCTGCTTGCGCAGCTCGGCCACCGTTTCGTCACCCGCCTTGCGGCTCAGCTCGAAACCGCGCTTGCTGGCCCGCTCGCCGGCAGCCAGCACAATGTCGCGCACGTCGGCGTCCAGCGCGCGCAACGCGCGCTCGTTGACGATCACGACGTTCTTGTTGTGCAGCGTGCCCGTGTACATGAAGTACTTGGCGTTATCCCACACCTGCGTGTCGATCCCGGTCTGGGCGCTGGTGAACAGGGAGTCGATCAGCCCGGTGGCGAACGCCTGCGGAATTTCGGCAAACGGCAGGATGGTGGCCTGGAAGCCCAGCATTTCGCCCATCTGGAGCGTGGGGGGAGAATAGATACGCAGCTTCTTGCCCTTGAAATCCTCAGGCTTGGTCACCGGCGTCTTGGTATAGAAGCCCTGCCCCGGCCAGGACACGTAGGTAATGATGCGCAGGTTGCTTTTGGTCAGCAGCTTGTCGAAATAAGGTTTCTGCGCCTGCGCCAGTGCCCAGGCCTCTTCGTAGTTGGCCGAAATGTTCGGCAAGCCGTCCAGCGTATACATGGGATCTTCGTTGCCATAGACACCCAGACGCACCTCCCCGGCTTGCACCTGTCCTGTCTGCACGGCACGCTTGATGGCGTCGTGCTTGATCAGGGTGTCATTGGAGCGCAGGTCGATCTTCAGTTTGCCGCCACTTTCCTTCTCGACCTCACTGATGAACTGACGGATATTTTTCGTGAAAAAGCTGCTTTCGGGATAGCCGGTTGCCATCATCCAGGTGGTCTGGGCGGTAGCGACGGACAGCGGAAGTGCAAGTGCGGCACCAGCCAGCAATTTGAGTATGCCCTGCATGTTTAAACCCCTTTTATGTTGAGCGTTTTCCACTCATACTTGACCCGTCATACAAGCGGCCAATCTACGCAGCACGGCCGAAACTGAAAAGTAGGGATATCCCTCCATGAGTGATTCGCAGCCCGACGCCGTTCCTGAAAAGCCCCACCAAATGGGGCTCTCCAGCCCGTCACCCACACGTCTGACAGATGTTGTGATCAAGACCATCACCCAGCGTCTGGATGAAGGTATCTATCGGACCGGCACCAAATTGCCGTCTGAAAATGCGCTGTGCGCAGAGTTCCAGGTCAGTCGAACCGTGATTCGAGAGGCGGTGGCTTCGCTCAGACAGGTAGGACGATTGGTCAGCAAACCGGGCATCGGCGTTTTCGTCGCCCACGACACGGCGGTGCTGGTCGGCCTGGCTGACGGCACGGCCAACGACCCGCGCCAGGGCTTGCACATCATGGAGTTGCGCATGGCGATTGAGGTGGAGTCGGCAGGGCTGGCGGCCGAGCGGCGTACCCCTCAGGACCTGGCCGACATAGTCCACGCCTTCGACCGTTTTGCCGCAAGCGGCGCCGATTCGACGGCTGCCATGGCCGCCGACATTGACTTTCACCTGGCGATTGCGCGCGCCTCGCACAATCCGCACTTCGCAAAAATTCTCGAATCCTCGGTAGACGAGGTGCGAGGCGATCTGGCGTTCAAATATGGCGACAAGACCGACCAGGCGCTGCGCGACTACGAGAAACGCATTGCGCGCGAACACGGCGCCATCGTCTCGGCCATTTCGCGCCGTGACATCAAGGCGGCACGTCAGACCATGGCACGTCATCTGGCCGACAGTATCGCGCGCTACCGGGGAATCCCTCGTTGACCAGCCTGTATGACGAGCCACATCATATGCGTTGCACTCATCCTTGGAGAACAGCGTGGCATCACCCAAGCAGACGGCCCGTGCGGGCGTAGACATCGGCGGCACGTTTACCGACGTCGCGCTGGAAGTCGACGGCGTGCTTCATTCCACCAAACTACTGACCGACTATGCGCAGCCTGAACGCGCCATCGTCCGGGGTCTGCAGACGGTCTGCGAGACGGCAGGCATTGGTCTGGACGCCATCGGGATCATCATCCACGGCACCACACTGGCCACCAACGCGCTGATCGAGCGGCGTGGTGCGCACACGGCGTTCATCACCACCGAAGGATTCCGAGACGTTCTGGAAATGCGATCGGAGAGCCGCTTCGAACAGTACGATCTGGATATCCGCCTGCCTGCCGCACTGATCGAGCGCGCCCATCGGCTGACCCTGCGTGAACGCATGGATGCCCAGGGCCACGCCCTGATCGAGCCGTCCGAAGCCGATATCGACGCATTGGTCGCCACCATCGAGGCGGGCAACTACGACAGCGTGGCCATCGGCTTCATCCACGCCTATGTCAATGGTGCGCACGAGCAACAGATGCGCGATGCATTGCAAAAACGTCTGCCTGATCTGTCCATTTCGATTTCTTCCGAAGTCTCGCCTCAGTTGCGCGAGTTCGAACGCTTCAACACCGTGTGCGCCAACGCCTACGTGCGACCCTTGATGCAATCCTATCTGGATCGCCTGGTGCACGAGATCCACCGGGCAGGTGCCACCTGCCCCGTCTTCATCATGCACTCGGGCGGCGGCATCATCTCGGTCGAGAGCGCATCACGCTTCCCCGTGCGGTTGATCGAATCCGGTCCGGCCGGTGGCGCCATCTTCGCCGCACACATTGCCGCCCGCTATGACCTCGATGCCGTGCTGTCGTTTGACATGGGTGGCACAACGGCCAAGATCTGCCTGATCGACGACAAGACGCCTAAAACGGCCAACACCTTTGAAGTCGCCCGCACCTACCGATTCAAAAAAGGCAGTGGCATGCCAATTTCCATTCCCGTAGTGGAAATGGTGGAAATCGGCGCGGGAGGCGGTTCGATCGCCGGGCTGGACGTGATGCAGCAGATTCGTGTCGGCCCCCACAGTGCGGGCTCCGAGCCCGGCCCGGCCTGCTATGGCCGAGGCGGTACCGATGCGACGGTGACCGACGCGGACTTGCTGCTGGGCCGACTGGACCCCGACAATTTTGCAGGGGGATCGATCGCGCTGAATGCCCAGGCGTCCAGCGACGCCCTGCTGCAGGCCGTGGGCAAGACGCTTTCGCTCGATGCGTCGCAATCGGCCTTCGGCGTGGTGGAGATGGTCGACGAGAACATGAGCAATGCCGCGCGCGTGCACACGGTGGAAAGTGGTCGCGAGATCGGCAAATACACCATGATCACCTTCGGTGGCGCAGGCCCCCTGCATGCTGCCCGCCTGTGCGAAAAAACCGGCATTCAGCGGTTCCTGGTGCCGCCAGGCGCCGGCGTGGGTTCGGCCATCGGCTTTTTGCGAGCGCCTTTCGGTTACGAGAGTGTTCGCAGCGCCAACTTCCGACTCAACGCTTTCGACGTCGATGCGGCCAATCGTCTGCTGGCCCACCTTCAGGACGAAGCCCTCACCTTTGCCCGACAAGGCAGCGATACCGGAGAAGACCCGCAGGTCGAGGCGCGCGCCTACATGCGTTATGTGGGCCAGGGGTGGGAAATTCCGGTGAGCCTGCGCACCACGCGCTTTGCCGCGCAGGACGTGGCGGGCTTGCGCGATGATTTCATTGCCGCATACACCCAGTTCTTCGGCCGACCCATCGACGGACTGGATATCGAGGTCATCAGTTGGTCGGTGAAGGCAAGCTCGACGCTGCCACCCGTGCCCCGTGTGGACGAGGTGGCCGAAGGCGCTCCCGCGCACCCGATGGGCACGCGCCAGATCTTCGATGCACGCCTGGGACGCGTAGTGCAGGCCACCATCGTGGACCGCGAGACATTGGTGGCAGGGACCCGCATTGCCGGCCCCGCCATTGTCGTGGAGCGTGAAACCTCCACGCTGATCACCTCCTCATTCGATGCCGTCGTGCAGGCCGACGGTTGCCTGCTGGTATCCAGCCATGCCACACACGCTCAAGGAGCCGGTCATGTCTAATCAATCGCTACAGAACATCCAGATGCAGGTCATGTGGAACCGCCTGATCTCGGTGGTTGAAGAACAGGCCCTGGCCTTGATCCGCACGGCGTTCAGCACCAGCGTGCGCGAAGCCGGCGATTTGTCGGCGGGCGTATTCGATCGCCACGGGCGCATGCTCGCCCAGGCGGTGACGGGCACACCCGGCCACGTGAACTCCATGGCCGATGCGGTGCCGCACTTCATCCACGACATCGGCCCGGACAACATTTTCGAAGGCGATGTCTACATCACCAACGACCCGTGGAAGGGCACCGGCCATCTGCACGACTTCACCGTCGTTACCCCATCGTTCAAGAACGGCGTGCTGGTGGGCTACTTCGCCAGTACCGCCCATGTGGTGGATGTCGGTGGGCGCGGTTTCGGGCCCGATGCACGCGAGGTCTACGAGGAAGGCATTTGCGTGCCCATCATGAAATTCGCCGAGCGCGGCACGATCAATCGCGACCTGGTCAACATCATGCACAACAACGTGCGCGAGTCGGACAAGGTCGTCGGCGACCTGTATGCCCTGACGGCGTGCAACGACACGGGTCACCGCCGGTTGATCGACATGATGCAGGAGTTCGAGATGGACGACCTGGATACCATCGGCGAGTTCATCCTCACACGCAGTCTGGCTGCCACCATGGCGCGCATCGCCGCCCTGCCCAAAGGACGCTATACCAACAGCATGACGCTGGACGGCTATAACGAGAACGTGACGCTGGCCGTGGCGCTGGAGATCAGCAACGAGGGCCTGGTGGCGGATTTCGAGGGCACCTCGCCCGCCAGCACCTTTGGCATCAACGTTCCCCTGACCTATGCCAAGGCCTACGCCTGCTATGGGCTGAAGTGCGTGATCGCCCCCGAGGTACCGAACAACGCGGCGTCACTGGCACCCTTCTCGGTGCGCGCACCCGAGGGCTGCATTCTGAATGCGCTGCGTCCCAGTCCGGTGGCGGTGCGTCACGTGCTCGGGCACTTCGTGCCCGATCTGGTGCTGGGCGCCCTGCACCACTTCCTGCCCGAGCGCATTCCTGCCGAAGGCTCGGGGGCACTCTGGAACCTGCACGTCAGTGCACGCGCAAAGGACCCTGCCTCGGGCCTGCCGCCCGCGGAAATTCTGATGTTCAACAGCGGCGGGACCGGTGCACGACCCACGCTTGACGGGCTGTCGGCCACGGCATTTCCCAGCGGCGTGCATGCCATGTCCGCCGAGGCCACCGAGCAAACCGGTCCCATCGTGATCTGGCGCAAGGAGCTGCGCGCGCACTCCAGCGGCGCCGGTCAGTTCCGGGGTGGACTGGGACAAGTCATGGAGCTTGGTCCTCGTGAGGGCTATGTGTTTCGCTTCAATGCCATGTTCGACCGCATCGCCAATCCGGCACGTGGCCGCCTGGGTGGTCAATCCGGTGCACCCGGGCAGGTCAGCCTGTCGGACGGCACGGCGTTGCGCGGCAAAGGCACACAGGCGGTGCCCGCCGGGCAACGGCTCATCCTGAACCTGCCGGGTGGGGGTGGCCTGGGCGATCCGGCCAAACGCAGCGATCAGGCGTTGAAGCACGACCTGGCCAATGGCTATATCGACGAGGACACGGTACGCACGGCCTATGGGCGCGACGCATCATCGCTCTGACGCTGCCAGCCATTACAATCGCGCCATCCTGCGGCACGCCACGACACTGACGATCGTGGCGTGTTGCGCCGCAGACAGGAAGGCAGATCGACCGTGACCAAACCACCCTCCAAGCCCCGCGCTGCGCCCGCTCGCATCACCGTGCACGATGTCGCCCGTGTCGCGGGTGTCGCCATCGGCACGGTGTCGCGCGTGGTCAACGGTGCGCCCAGCGTCACGGCCGATGTGCGGCAGCGCGTGGAACGTGCC